>ONUD01000034.1 GCA_900320925.1 uncultured Eubacteriales bacterium | reverse complement strand
CGGACCCGTGGAACCGATATACATTCCCGGACGTTTCCTGACGGCTTCCAGACCTTCCAGTACCTGTATTTCATCTGCATCATATTTTTGCATTGTTTGAGAAATATCATTTGTATCCATGTCGACACCCTTTCAGATTTGATTATTCGGAAGCATTTTCTTGATTTTGCATAGTTTCTGCTGCTTTCTGCTTGGCCTTCATGAATTTGGCAGAGAAGTCCTCCTCCACATCCAGTTCGATCGGTTTAGCAGCAGCCTGTGCTTTTCTGGCTCTTGCGGCAAGAACCGATTTCGGCACACGCTTTTGACGATAGATTCTGTCATTGAACGGTTCGAGCCTGACACAGAACGGGATCATGATATAAAAGACAGCAAATGGGATCATAACCCACAACATTCCTCTGAGATCCTCATGGTTGCCGAACATGGAAAACAGGAGCATAATCAGGAATCCTACCACACAGACTGCACTGGCTAATGCCAGCAATGCCCTGCTCAGCACGACATTGGAGGTGCAGCCACACTGATAGCAGTAATGTTCTCCCTTTCGTTTCAGGAGCATCAGGCTGAGGTATGACAGTTTTTTGCCGCAGTATGGACAGCTTGATAAAATGCGTTTTGACATTTGCAACATCCCTTCTAAATCATCTCATCCCCGATGCGTTTGAGCAGCGTCATGGGGGAAAGTTGGCAGATATAAATTTTCATGCCGTCCCTTTCACGGCAGAGAACAAAGGATTTCGGCAGTTCTTCCGATACATTGATGATCTGACCGTTTTTTTGAGCCTGAGCAAGAAAGTCCCTTGTTTTGGCAGACACGGTGCAGTGGTCAAGGTCAAAGATACCGATGATATCCCGTTGTTGAATAATCGTTTCTTTTCCGAGATGCAGGTACATTCAGATTTCCTCCGTTGGGAACAGTTCTCCGTTTTTCATCAGGAAGCGATTGCGGGCATGGAGAGCTGTGTCACAGCAGGTAATGAATACCTGTCCGTGAAGGCTGTTCATCAGATAATCCTGTCTTGCCGTATCCAGCTCGCTGAGTACATCGTCCAGCAAAATGACGGGAGGCTCTCCGATAGCATGTTCCAGCATGGAAGCTTCTGCCAGCTTCATTGCCAGCACAGCAGAACGCTGTTGTCCCTGCGAGCCGAAAGTTTTGGCGGGCTTGCCGTTGATTCTGACAAGGATATCATCACGGTGTATTCCCCTTGCCGTATAGCCGAGGACAATATCCTCCTTCCGTCTTTGTTCCAGCATCCGTAGCAGGAGTGTTTTGAGTTCTTCTCGCTTCATGCCGTCCTCTCCCAGACAGCAGGTATGATAGGCGGTTTCCAGCTGTTCTTTGCCGTTGGAAATGCCTTTGTAAAACTCTTTTGACAGTTCCGCAAAGCGTCTGACATAGGCATAACGGTATAGAGCAATGACAGCACCCTCCTCTGACAGGCGTTCATCCCACACCTCCAGTGTTTCTGCCAAAGCAGGCTCTTGCGGAATGGCTTTTAAAAGGGCATTCCGTTCATTCAGAATCTTTCTGTATCGGCTCAGCAGGGCGGCATAGGCAGGGCGAATCTGGCAGATGGCACTGTCAATGAAATTTCTCCGCTCTTCAGGGCCGTTTTTCATCAGTGTCAGGTGGTTCGGAGAGAACACGACAGCACAAAAGACACCGATGATTTGTGACAGATACATTTTCGGTACACCATTGAGAATGGCAGTTCTTTTGTTATTTTGTATCAAAATTTCAAGTGTATGCTCCCGTTCACGGGCATGGAACTGTGCGGTTACCTTGGCACGGGATTCTCCGAAGCGAATCAGTTCCTTGTCTTTGGCTCCCCGAAAGGAGCGTCCGCCCGTGAAAAGCCACATACTTTCCATGAGATTCGTTTTCCCTTGTGCATTGTTGCCGTAAATGACGTTGATGCCGTCAGACGGGCAGAATGCCCCGTTGCTCAGGTTTCTGTAATTTTCAAAGCTTACACTCTCAAGGAACACTCAGTACACCTCAAATGTTTCACCGTTGTATGTGGTTCTGTCACCACGGCGAAGTTTTTTGCCCCGCATGGTGCAGATTTCACCGTTGACAGTTACCTGACCGTTTTGGATGGCAAGCTTGGCCTGACCGCCTGTTGTAAAAGCTCCCATGCGTTTGAGCAGGGAATCCAGTCTGATATATTCCTGGTCATCAGGAAGTGAGAATTTATCCATTTCTTAACCTCACAGGCATGACGAGGAATACAAAGGAAGCACCCTCGCTCGGCAGGATGACGACAGGCTTTAAAGCACCGTTCATGCGGATTTTGACTTCATCAGTTTCTGCAAATTTCAGGGCATCCAGCATATATTTGTTGTCAAAGCCGATTTCTACATATTCTCCCTCAACGGTGGCGGAAAATTCATCATAGGCTTCTCCTTTGGAGGTGTTGCAGGAGGTGCGGATGGTATCGTTTTCAAAGCAGCATTTGACAGGGGTTTTGGTTCTGTCCGTCAGCAGCAGGGACATTCTTTCAATCGTGTCGGTAAATTTTCTGGTATTCACGGTAGCTTCGGTGATATGCATGGAGGGGATGGTAGATTTATAGTTCATAAATTCTCCCTCGATCAGTCTGGTAATGATGGTATAGTCGCCGATTTGCAGGGTCAGGTGGCGTCCACCTGCTTTTATGGATACCATTGCCGTGTCATCTGCGATGAGATTGGTAATTTCCTGCAAAGCTTTTTTGGGAACGATAAAACGCTTGTTGCCGTCATAAGCAATGGGTTCCGTGCGGACGGCAAGCCGGTAGCCATCTACAGAAACAACTTTCAGCATTTTGTTTTCTATATCAAACAGGGAACCTTTTTGTGTGGGGTTTTCGTCCTTGTCGGATACGGCATACATGGTTTGCCGTATCATGCTTTTGAGTGTATCTCCGTCAAGCAGGATGTTGTCAGCGGCGGTAACGGCAGGCAGTTCCGGATATTCTTTGTCGGAGATGCCGATGATTTTATAATCTACGTTGCCGCTCTTGATATAGATGATTTGTTTGTCATCTGTTTCAATGGAGATGGTTTCTTCGGGCAGTCTTTTGATAATGTCGACAAACAGTCGGGCTGTCACAACGATGGCTCCCTCTTTGGTAATATTGGCAGGGATGGCAGTCGTGATGCCGATATCGAGGTCGTAGCCGCAAAGTGTCAGTTGGTGGTCGGAAGCTTTGAGGAAAATTCCTTCTAAAGCAGGGATGGTGGACTTGGCAGCAACGGCTCTTTGCACATTCCCCACGGCTTCATTCAGTTTTTGGCGGTTGCATACGAATTTCATGTAATCCTTCCTTTTTATCAATTACAATAGAGATATTTTTCGTAATAGTAATAGGGGCTGTTGAAAAGTTGAAACAGTGGGCAGAGCTTGTCGGGAACGGGCTTTCCACATTTTTTCAACGGTGGAGAGATTGCGGAGGAAAAAGTGGAAAAGTTTTCTTTCTTTTCCGCTTTCCACAGAGTAGTGGAGAGAGGTTGGTGGAAAGTTGAAAAAAAGTGAAAAGTCAAAAATGCCGTTTCAACTGTTTTGGTGGAAAAGTGGAGAGTAGTTCAACCACTTGTGGAAAATTATCGGTCACGGATATTTTTGATAATATCGTCCACGGTAGACTTGAGTTTAGGATCTTTATTCATATTTTTTTCAATCTGTTTGATGGCATACACGATGGTAGAGTGGTCACGTCCGCCGAATTCCTCGCCGATGAGGTTCATGGACAGGTCGGTAATTTCCCTGACGGCATAGATAGCGATTTGGCGGGCATTGGAGATATTGGAATTTCTTTTGGAGGAGCGGATGTCATCTCCTGTCACGCCGAAGGTGCGTGCTACTTCGTCAATAATTTTTTCTACGGTGAGCGGAGGCGGCTGGTCGTTGTTCAGAATATCGGAGATGGTTTTCTGGGCGACATTGATGGTCACTTTTTCTCCGTAGAGCTGATTTTTGGCTTTGAGTTTCTTGACAACGCCCTCGAGCTGACGGATATTGGTTTTCAGGCGGGTGGCAATGTATTCGACGACATCATCGGGCAGGTTCATTTCCAGCAGTTCAGCTTTTCTTTTGATGATTGCGATGCGGGTTTCAAAGTCAGGCGGCTGGATGTCAGCAATCAGTCCCGATTCAAAGCGGCTTCTGAGACGATCCTCCAGAGTTTTGATTTCTTTGGGCGGTCGGTCGGATGTCAGGACGATTTGGCTTTTGGCTTCATAGAGGGTATTGAATGTATGGAAAAATTCCTCCTGTGTAGATTCTTTTCCCCCGATAAACTGGATATCGTCCACGAGCAGGACATCGGATTTACGATATTTCTGGCGGAACTCGCTGGTAGTATTCATGCGGATGGCTTCAATGAGTTCATTGGTAAAATCATCGCCCTTGACATAGACAATCACCTTTTCAGGGGTGCTTTTGTGTATCTCATTGCGGATGGCATAAAGCAGATGTGTTTTGCCCAGTCCCGAGTTGCCCCAGATAAAGAGAGGATTGTAGGCTCTTCCGGGGTTAGTGGCGACTGCCAAGGAAGCGGCATGGGCAAATTTGTTGGAAGAGCCGACGATGAAGGAGTCAAAGGTAAATTCATAGTCGGAATCAATCACGGTTTCGTTAATTTCCTGTTCTTTGGAGATGACCTCTTCGGGAACGGTGAAGCAGATCTGGATTCCCTCGCCGAACACACTGGCAAAGGCATCATTCAGCAGCTGCATATAGCCTCTGATCAAGGTTTGGCGGTGAAAGTCCGCAGGAACCATCAGGATGGCTTTTCCTTCGGAGAAGTCCAGCTTGATTGGTTCAATTTTGCTGATCCACGTTTTATAGGCGACCTCTGTCAAATGCTGGTGACAGTATTCGCAGATAACCTCCCACGCTTCTTTGAATGAATCCATAACAATTTCTCCCCTGTTTTTTAATATTCTTGTCCGACAGGACGAACCCCTCATCCTGCCGCAGACACCTATACATATTTCAGTATAGCACAAACCCGAAGCAATTTCAAATGTTTTTAACAATTTCTCTGCAAAAATCAAAAAAAATGTGGAAAACTCTTTTGCTGCCGTGTTTTTCCACCAAAAAAGAAAAATCGGTGGAAAAGAAAAAAAGGTTGACAGGAGGCTATGTTTTGGTTTATAATTCTATGGTGCAAGGTTATATCTTGAAAACTTTGAAAGGAGGAATTTCCGATGCTGAGAACCTATCAGCCGAAGAAGCTCCACAGAAAAAAGGAGCATGGTTTCAGAAAAAGAATGTCTACTGCCAATGGCCGCAAGGTGCTTGCCCGCAGAAGAGCAAAGGGCAGAAAACAGCTTTCTTACTGATGGCGGAACGTGCAGACGGTCTTGAGTTTTGAATGGAAGAGGATTGTATTGAAGGAGCTTGTCACTTTAAAGGAAAATAGGGACTTTCGCCGTATTTATGCACGTGGCAGCTCGTATGCTTCGGGAGTGCTGGTAACCTATGTGATGAAGAACCGCTCGCAAAATGTGCGGTTCGGTATCACTGCCGGCAAAAAAATAGGCAAGGCCGTTTTGCGTAACAGATCCCGCAGGATCATCAGAGAAGCTTTCAGGGAAGTGGCACCCCGGATCAGACCCGGATATGATCTGGTGTTTGTCGCAAGAACCAGAACACCGTTTGTGAAAAGCTATGAGATTCTGCGTTCGATGAAAAAAGAGCTTAAGGAGGCAGGTGTTTTGCAATGAGACGCCTGCTTATTTGGCTTATACGGTTTTATCAGAGAGCCATCTCTCCGCTGACACCGCCGTGCTGTAAATATACACCTGTCTGCTCTGTCTATGGCATACAGGCCATTTCTCGTTTCGGTGCTTTGAAAGGGACTGCGATGACGGTTTGGAGAATTCTTCGGTGCAACCCGTTTGCCAGCGGGGGCTATGACCCCGTTCCGGAAAAAAAGGAAAATTGGAAGAGGATCACCTACCGTAAAAAATGATCCTTGTATTCAGGGAAGGGAATGATACTCGTCAGATGGATATTTTTAATTTAGTCGGCAGTCTGTTCGGCTACATACTGTGGGCAGCGTTCTGGGTGGTCAATAATTTCGGTCTTGCCATTATTATCTTTACCATTATTGTCAAACTGCTGCTGCTGCCGTTTTCCGTCAAGCAGCAAAAATCGATGGTCGCCAATGCACGCTTCCAGAAAAAACAGCGTGAGATCATGGATAAGTACAGCAATGACCGTGCCAAGGCACAGGAGGAAGTCCAGAAGCTGATGCAAAAAGAAAACATCAGCCCCACAGCAGGGTGCAGTACCATGATTGCACCCATGATTGTCATGTTCGGCGTCTACTACTCTGTCATCAGCCCGCTTTCCAATACGCTCCATATTGCCGGCGGCAAAGTCTCTGCTGTGGTGCAGAGCCTGACTTCACTCCCTGCCATGGGTCTTTCTTTTAACGGACGCTACAGCGAGATCAGTATCGTCAAATATTTCGATGTGTTGCAGCCGTATCTCGTTGATGCCAACGGGAAACCATTGTTCAATGCCGCTGATGTGGAGAAGGTCAATGACTTTAAAGGCGGCTTTAATTTTCTGGGATGGGATCTGCTTGCTACCCCCAGTGCCAGTGATTTTGCTTCCATGATGTGGCTGATTCCTGTGCTGTGCTTCGTGACCTCTGTGGCAAGTATGCTCATCATGCAGAAAATGCAGGGTACCAAAATGCAGGGCTGCATGATTCTGATGGTATTCATGATGCCGCTGATGTCGGCATGGATCGCTTATACGGTACCGGGAGCAGTGGGCTTTTACTGGATTGCTTCCACCGTTCTGGGATTTGTGCAGTCCGTACTGATGAACCTCTTCTATAATGCCAGCATTATAGAAGCCCGTACCGAAGCACACCGTATTGTCCTCAGAAAACAGCAGGAGGCAGAGGTGGCATTTGTGGAAGCTCCCGACTATGTACCGCCCTCACAGAAGATCAGAGAAACGCAGGTATGGAATGACAACGGCGGACGTGCCAAAAAACAGAACCAAAAGAAAAAATCAAATGCCAAAAGTGCAAAAAGTGATTATAAGGGAAGAAAAAAATAGGGGGAAATGTTATGTTGCGTGAAACTACAGTGACGGCGGATACCATTGAAGAAGCCAAACAAAAAGCCTGTGAGGAATTGGGAACCGAGCCGGAAGCAACACAATTTGAAATTATCCAACAGCCCGAAAAGAAAATTCTGGGACTGTTCGGGGGCAGCCCTGCCAAGGTCAGGGCATTTGTGGAAGTGACACCGCTGGAGAGTACCAAAAGCTATCTTTCAGAGATTTTGAAACACATGGGTCTGTCAGATGTACAGCTCAGTGAGGAAGAAAATGAAACCGGTGCCGTCATCACCATTGAAGGAGAAGATGTCGGCTTTATCATCGGTCACAGAGGAGAAACGCTGGACGCTTTGCAGTATCTGGCAGGACTTGTTGCCAACCATGTGGACGAGGGCTATTACAGGATTGCCATCAATATCGGCAACTACCGTGAAAAAAGAGAAAAAACACTGGAAATCCTCGGCAGGAAGCTTGCTTTCAAGGCTCTCAAAACAGGCATGAAAACCTCTTTGGAACCCATGAATCCCTATGAAAGAAGGATTATCCATACCGCTGTTCAAAAGGTCAGAGGAGCTACTTCCTGGAGTGAAGGAGAGAATCTCCAGCGTCATGTCGTCATAGGTCCTGACCCTGACTACAAGCCTTACAACAGGGGCTATAACAAGAACCGCTCTTCTAATTTTAACAAGGATGGTTCTTATAACCGCCGTCCCCGTTCCTCAGGCTACCAGAGAAGGCAGTATTCCGAGGACGAAAGCCATCCGCAGGACAGTATGTTCAGCACCTTTGAGGAGGATACCGCTTCGGCAAAGGTCAGGGAAAGTATCAATGAACGCCCCGATACCTCCCTTTACGGAAAAATTGAAGTGAAAAAATCCGATACAGAAGAATAAATCATTCAGCAGATACATTGTCTGACGGCAATGTATCTGTTTTTGACAGGAGGAATTTTTGTGGAACAAACCATTGCTGCCATCTCGACTGCGAACGGTGTCGGGGGATTGGGCGTGATCCGCATTTCGGGAGAAAATGCCTGTACCGTGGCTCAGAAAGTATTCCGCTCCGTGTCCGGAAAACTTCTCCCTGAAATGAAAGGCTATACCGCTGCGTTTGGCACCGTGTGGGACGGGGACGAAAAAATTGATGAAGCCGTGGCACTGGTCTTTAAAGCACCCCACAGCTATACGGGGGAAGATGTTGTGGAAATTTCCTGCCACGGCGGTCTGTATGTGACAAAAAGAGTGTTGCGTGCCGTACTGAAAAACGGTGCTGTTTCTGCACAGGCGGGGGAATTTACCAAACGTGCCTTTCTCAACGGCAAAATGGGTCTGACAGAGGCAGAAGCCGTCATGGATATTATTTCCGCCAGAGGAAAGCAGTCTGCCAGAGCCGCCCTTTCCTGCATGGAGGGGAAGCTTCGGGAACAGATTGACCGTGTGCGTGACAGGCTGGTGAATACCGCCGCCCATCTTTCCGCATGGGCAGACTACCCTGAAGAGGAGATTCCACAGGTGGACAATAACCATCTGACCGATACCCTGACAGCGTGTGACAGGGAATTGTCCAACCTGCTGAACCGCTACGATGCAGGCAGGGTCATGCGGGAAGGCGTGGATACCGTCATTGCCGGCAGACCGAATGTCGGCAAATCCACTCTCATGAATCTGCTCTCAGGCTGTGAACGCTCCATTGTCACCAGTGTTCCGGGGACAACACGGGACATTATCGAGGAAACCGTCATGCTTGGGGAAATCCCCCTGCACCTTTCCGATACGGCCGGGATCCGTCTGACAGATGACCCCGTGGAAAAAATCGGCGTGGAGCGTGCCAAGGACAGAGTACGCAAAGCCGGTCTGGTCATGGCGGTATTTGATTCCTCACAGTCCCTCTCGGAAGAGGATAAGGTACTGCTTGATTTGCTGACAGATGCCCCTGCCCTTGCCGTCATTAACAAAACAGACCTTCCCCCTCAGTTGGATACGGACTATATCCAAGGCAAATTACAGCACGTTGTCTTTCTTTCCGCCCTGACAGGCAGCGGGGCAAAGGAACTGGAAGAAGCGGTAGCAGAAATTGTCGGTACTTCATCGTGGGATCCCTCACAGGGCGTACTTGCCACCGAACGGCAGAGAATGGCGGCCGAAATGGCAAGGGATTCTGTCAGGGAAGCCATTGGTGCCGTGCAGGCGGGCATTACCCTTGATGCCGTCACGGTGATTATCGAGGAAGCAATCAACAGTCTGCTGGAGCTGACAGGCGAGAGAGTGACGGAAACCGTCGTGGACAAGGTATTTGCCCATTTTTGTGTAGGAAAGTAGGGAGAAACGATGCTGAAAAAAATCATGCTTTCCCTGCTTGCGGTCTGCCTGCTGGCATTAGCGGTCATTCCCGTCTGGACGATACAGCAGACCGATGTCAGTATCCATGCCGAGGTGCAGGCATTTTCCAAAGCTGTCAAAGAGGACTTTCAGCAACATTTTGCCAACTTTGTCATCGACACCTCTTTTTATGCGGACTATGAAGATGACAGCCATCAGCATACCCTGCATATGAGTGTTGCCATTCACGGTTCCCAATCGCAGACACAGTACAAAAATGTCATACTGGTTGACCATGTAAGGCGGTTCTGCACGGAGTATCTGGAGAGCCGTCCGCATACCGTACTGTACAGGGCGGCACAAAAGAATGGTGCGGCTTTGCACCTATCTTCTCAGCTTCATGATGACCAATATGCTTCGTGGGAGGATACCATGTCTGTATCGTTTGCCAGTGTGTACCGTTCCCATCTGCGTGCCGACAAAAAGGACGATACAGGACGCTTACTCGATAAGCTGGATAATCCTGACGGGGCATTTACCATGTCTGATTTACTGTATTTTTCGGATTGCAGTCAGATATACATACGAGATATACGGGAGGACAAGGAGAATGGCATGGAGTTGGAAAAATGGGAGCAGTTCTCTCATTTGAAATATCTGTATCTGCATGACCTGAGGGATACGGAAACCATACAGGCCATCAAACAGTATCTTCCGAAAGGCTGTAAGCTGATGGTTTACGATACTCCTACTTCTTTGAAGGAGGCGGTGTGATGAAAGCCGTGCGTATCATTGTCAACATTCTCGGCATCATTTTGGCATGGATAGCCGTGGCACTGAAACAGTTAGATGTAGGACGGGATTTTTACTTTGGTTCGCTGTCGGGCAACCCTGCCTATTACCATCTCCAAACGGCAGAAGAACAGATGGCTTTTATCCGTTTTGCCGAATATCAAGTGATGTCATTCAGTGCCATGGTGTTCGGTATCTTGCTGTTGGTCAATCTCTTTTTGTATTTTCTTTCCAAAAGGAAGCGTCCGTCCATTGCCGAGCCGATTGCCCAAAAAATGCCCCTGCTCTGCACGGTGATGTGCAGTTTCAATTTGCTGGCAGTGACAGTGACGGGTATCGTATTACTGAGCAAGCTCCATGCACCCGTCATGCTGACATTGGATGCGGGAGCCATCAAAACGGAAGTATTCCGTTTGTATGGCATGGTATCTCCGCTGTTTTACATACCGGTGTTGGAGATAGCCGCCCTCCTGCTTGCCGCCTATACAAAGAAGCTTTCTTACCGGCAGGCTTTGACCATGATTGCCGGTGCAGGATTATCCATGATGCCTGTTATGCTGTTTTGTCTATGACAGAAGCATGAAGAAAATTTTTCGAGGGCGGGTCTATTGACATAGTGTGGTGAAAACGGTTATAATCGGAGTAACAGCGAGGTGATTTTTATGTGGATCCGAACACAGGACAAATCCAAAATTATCAACATGGGGCATATCCAGTACATTACCATTTCTAAAAGCTACGGCAGTAAGGACAGTGACGGCAAACAGCTCAGTTCTGCCATTATCTTCCAGCCCTCTCAGGGAAGCGTGATTTCCATGGGACTCTACCATGACATTTACGAAGCACAGGAAATCATGGACAAACTCATGGAACTGCTGTCCTCCGACACAGCAACGATTTTTCAAATGCCCTGATAATCAAAAAAACTCTCCTTGACGGGAGAGTTTTTTTGTATCAGGAGAGTTCAAAAGCTCCTGTATAGAGCTGATAGTATTTGCCTTTTTGGGTAAGAAGTTCCTCATGGGTTCCCTTTTCAATGACCCTGCCAAGTTCCAGTACCATGATAAGGTCGGAATTCTGCACGGTAGAAAGGCGGTGGGCAATGACAAACACGGTTCTGCCATGCATCAAGCCGTCCATTCCCTTTTGTACAAGGGATTCGGTACGGGTATCAATACTGGAAGTTGCTTCGTCCAGAATCATGACAGGCGGGTCTGCCACAGCCGCTCTTGCAATGGAAATCAACTGGCACTGTCCTTGGGAGAGCTGGCCGCCGTCACCCGTGATAACGGTATCATAGCCGTCAGGCAGACGAGTGATGAAGTTATGGGCATTGGCAAGCTTTGCCGCCGCTATACATTCTTCGTCCGTAGCATCTAATTTGCCGTAGCGAATATTATCCATGACCGTCCCCGTGAACAAATGCACGTCCTGCAACACGATTCCCAAGGAACGACGCAGGTCGGACTTTTTGATTTTGTTGATGTTAATGCCGTCATAGCGGATTTTGCCGTCATCAATGTCATAGAAACGGTTGATCAGGTTGGTAATGGTGGTTTTACCGGCACCCGTTGCACCGACAAATGCCACTTTCTGACCCGATTGGGCATCCAGCGAAACATTGTGCAGAACGATTTTTTCCGGCACGTAGCCAAAATCCACATCGTCCATGACCACATTGCCGCAAAGTTTGGTATAGGTCACGGTACCGTCACCGTGCGGATGTTTCCATGCCCACATTTCGGTATTTTCTTTTGTTTCGGTAAGGGTATCCCCGTCATATTTCGCATTGACCAGTGTCACATAGCCGTCATCTGCTTCGGCTTCCTCGTCCATCAGCTTGAAGATACGTTCCGCACCTGCCAGAGCCATGATAATGGAATTGAACTGGTTGGAAATTTCCCCGATGGGTCTGGTGAAGTTTTTGGAAAGTTGGAGAAAAGAGGCAATCGTGCCAAGTGTCACGGGGCTGATCCCGTAGAGTGCCAAGGCACCGCCGACAATGGCAATCAGCACATACTGGATATTGCCGAGGTTGTTCATGACGGGCATAAGGATATTCACAAATGTATTGGCATTGGTAGCACTGTCGCAGAGGGCTTCATTTTTTTGGTCAAACGCTTCTTTTGCCTTTTCCTCGTGGCAAAAGACCTTGATGACCTTTTGACCGTTCATCATCTCTTCAATGTAGCCGTTGACATCACCAAGCTGTTTTTGCTGTTTGATAAAATAAACAGCACTTTTCCCTGCAATGCTCTTGGTAATGAACATCATGACCCCTACAAACAGCAGCACAAACAGTGTCATCCAGAAATTCAGCACCACCATTGCCACAAATACCGCTATGATCGTAATCATCGAGGAAAACATCTGTGGAATACTCATGGAAAGCATCTGACGCAGTGTGTCTGTATCATTGGTATAACGGCTCATCAAATCACCATGGGAATTGGTGTCAAAGAAGCGGATGGGAAGCTTCTGCATATGCTCAAACATTTCATCCCGGATTCTTTTCTGGATTCCCTGAGAGATGGTGACCATAATGCGGTTATACAGGAGGGTTGCCACTGCTCCGGCAAGCAGAATACCGCCCATGACTGCCATTGCCGACAGCAGACCGCTGAAATCATTGCTGTGTGTTTTGACCATGGGGGTAATGAACTGGTCAATCAGAATCTGGATAAAGAGGGAGCTTGCCACGCCTGCTCCCGCACTCAGCAGGATACAAATCAGTACAAAGATAAACCGTCCTTTATATTCCCCCATATAGGACAGTAAGCGTTTAGTAGTTTTCATCGGGTTGCCCATAGGGGGCATACTGTGTTGAACGCCTTTTCTGTTCATGAATGGCTGCCCCCTTTCTGCTGGGAATAGTAGACTTCCTGGTAAATCCGGTTATTTTTCAGGAGCTGTGCATGAGTGCCGACAGCATTGATGGCACCGTTGTCCATGACAATAATCTTATCAGCATCCTGCACGGAGGAAATCCGCTGTGCAATGATAATTTTGGTGGTATGGGGAATTTCTTCCAAAAATGCTTTGCGTATCAGGGCATCGGTTTTGGTGTCCACGGCACTGGTAGAGTCGTCCAGAATCAGAATTTTGGGCTTCTTGAGCAAGGCTCTTGCAATGCACAGCCGCTGACGCTGACCGCCTGATACATTGGTACCGCCCTGTTCAATGTAGGTATCGTACTTGTCGGGCATACGCTGGATAAAGTCATCCGCCTGTGCCAGTTGACAGGCCTGCACCAATTCCTCATCCGTGGCATTTTCGTTGCCCCAGCGGAGGTTCTCTTTGATGGTACCCGAAAACAGCACATTCTTTTGCAGTACCATTGCCACACTGTTACGGAGGGTTTCGATATCATACTCTTTCACATCCCGTCCTGCGACATACACGGTACCCTTTGTTGTATCATACAGTCTTGGTATCAACTGTACAAAAGTGGATTTGGAAGAACCCGTACCGCCAATCATGCCGACTGTTTCGCCGGAGCGAATCTCGATACTGACATCTTTCAGACAAAGCTTGGTTTCATCCTTGGCATAGCTGAAGCTGACATTTTCAAAACGGATATCGCCGTTTTCCACTTCTTGGACAGGTGCTTCACCGTTTTTCAGGTCAAATTCTTCCTTCAGCACCTCTGTCACACGTTCCGCCGAGGCTCTGGAAATGGTAATCATCACCATCACAATGGACAGGAACATCAGGCTCATCAGAATCTGCATGATATAGGACATCATGCTGACCAGTTCGCCTTCCGTCATCGTACCTGCCACGATAAACTGTGCGGAGAACCATGAAATAATCATGATACACGCATAAATGCAGAGCTGCATGACGGGCATATTATAGGCAATCGTTTTTTCCGCCTTAGAGAAGTTATCATAAATCTGCTGAGAAATATTTTTGAATTTTTCCGTTTCATGCTCTTCCCGCACGAACGACTTGACCACTCTGATACCGTGCAGATTTTCCTGCACGACATTATTCAGCTTGTCATAGATTTTGAATACCCTTGTAAAAATGGGATGAGCATTCTTAATAATGATAAACAGTGCCAGTGCAATGACAGGAATAAACAGCACAAACACCCATGACAGAGCATCATTGACCCTGAATGACATAATCATGGCAAAAATCATCATCGAGGGGGCTCTGACAGCCATTCGCAGAATCATCTGAAAAGCGTTCTGGATATTGGTGACATCGGTTGTCATTCTTGTCACAAGACTGGAAGCAGAGAACTTGTCAATATTGGCAAAGGAAAATTCCTGCACCTTGTAAAACATATCGTGCCGCAGATTTTTGGCAAAGCCTGCCGAAGCAACAGCCGCATACTTGCCTGCCAAGGCACTGAAAATCAGCGATGCAAAAGCAATTCCGGTCAGCACCAGTCCTTTCAGGAGTATCTGCTTCATGACAGGCTCCGGCTCGTTCAAATAGTCAATCATATCCGCCATCCTGTACGGCAAATAGACCTCCAGCAATGACTCACACAAAATAAATATCGGTGTGAGTATGGCGGCAAGCCTGTATTTCCGTATACATTTTGCCAATGTACGGATCATCGGCATTTCCCCCTTTGTTTTTCGCATCTATGCTAACAATATAGCATTTCTTCCTATGTTTGTCAATGAAAAATGAGGAGTGAAAAGCGGGGGTTCACTCTTCACTCCTCATCCCTTATTATTTTTTATCGGACTTCATCTTGAAAGCGAAAGCTATGACAGAAGCGGTAAAAATCACAACAGCGAAAGCGGTGCAAATCAGCAGGGGTACGAGCATATCACTGAAATTGCCGACAAAGGCATAACGGGCATATTGGACGCTGTGGTAAAACGGCAGACAACTGCAAACCGTTACCCATGTATCGCCCATGGTATCAATGTCCATCCAGATGCCGCCCAGAATGGCAGCACCGGTGATGACAGCCGAGCAAAGCCCGGGAGCCGCCTTGGCATTGAAGAAGGTGCCGAAGATGATGCCAATGCCGATAAACAGCACGATGGAGGGAATTAGAAGCGGCACAGACAACAGCATATACCCGATATTCAGGCTTTCTCCGTTGACAATCAGGGCAATCACCTCTCCGCAGGCATAGGTAATGATGGTCTGGAACACGCCTGTCAGGGCAAACGGCAGAACGTAGCCGATAATAAAATCACTGCTTGTCATGGGGGAAGCATACAGTCTTGTCAGAAAGGCACTTGACCTGTCGGAAGATACCCGAATGCAGACAAACAGCATTAAAAATGTCATGGCAAAGACACACATCGCAGGGGTAAGCTGTTCAATGTTAAAGACCTTTGGAGCACCTTCCATTTGCGGAATGGACAGGTTGATGAGGGTCATGACCACCAGCATGATGATGGGCAGTCCCAGACAGAAGATATAGCTGATAATATCCCTCAGCAGTTCTTTCATGTTTCTTGCCGAAAACGCCATTGCTCTCATGATTCGCTTCCTCCCTTTTCAATAATCTCTACGAATGCATCTTCCAGTTTCTCTTTTCCAACGGAGCGTTTCAATTCTTCGGCAGTGCCGAGAGCCTTGATTTTGCCCTTTGCCATGACGGCGATTCTGTCGCAGAGGGCTTCTACCTCTTCCAGATAGTGTGTTGTCAGGATGATGGTCACTTTCCCTTTCAGACCCTGCACCACTTTCCACAGTTCTCTTCTTGCCAGAACATCCAGTCCGAGTGTCGGTTCATCAAGGAAAATGATTTTCGGGTCGGTAATCAGTGCCATGGCAATGCTCAGCCGTCTTTGCCAGCCGCCCGAAAGAGTCTTGGCACGCTGATTCTGCACTTCCCCCAGCTCCAGAGACGACAGTACTTCCTCTATAGCGGATTCACGGGTATGGTAGATTTTAGCAATAAATGCCAGATTTTCTTTTACCGTCAGATTTTCCGCCACAGCGGTTTCCTGTGTCGAAAGATTGATGAGGGACTTGATTTTTTGCAGGTCTTGTTTGATGTCATAGTCAAACACATAGGCATCTCCTTCCGTCACCGCTGACAGTCCCGTCAGCATACGAATCGTTGTTGTCTTGCCGGCACCGTTCACGCCCAGCAAGCCGAAGACTTCTCCCTCATAGACCTCTAAATTCAGTTTGTCAACAGCCGTTTTGCTGCCGAAGCGTTTGGTCAGATTCACGGTTCTGATAGCCGTTTTCATCTCAATCTCCTCCTAATACATCAAAGTTGGTAATCATGTCCCAAAATTCTTCATAATTCTTTTTAGGAACGATGGCAATCCCCTGTGTAATATCGCCGAGAACGATCAGTTCATCACCCTCTGCCAGATGGAACACATTCATGGCTTCCTCAGGCAGGGTCAGCTTATGGTTCACAATTTTGCTCACACCAAACAGGTATTTGTTTTTAGGATGAACCTTCCCGTTATCTTTTTGGGGAAGAAACAAACCGGCAATATCTTCGACACTCAAGTTAAAAATTTTAGCAAGTTCACTGCATTTAATCACATCGGGAACACTTTCACCGCTTTCCCATTTTGCGACAGATTGTCTTGATACATTCATTTTTTCAGCGAGATCCTCTTGTGTCATCTTGGTCATCAGGCGTAATTGTCTTAGTTTTTCATTCATGGCATTTTCCCCTTTCCTTAGGATGGCTTTATTATATCATGTCGATTTTGATATGACAATCAAGCAAAGTTGTCTTTTAGTGTTAAAAAAAGTAGCATGACCGAATTTTGCCTGCCCTGCCAATATTTGTGACTTGAACTTACTCTCTGTTTTCTCTATAATGGAAGTCACAGGGAGTCGGAATGACATTCTTCATTCCTCACTCCTCATTTCTCATTTATAGGAGGTCTTTTCAATGAAAAGAAGGTTTGGAAAAGCGGCTTTGTTGCTGGCAGTCGTGATGGCGGTATCGGGAGGGGCAGTTTCTGCTCAGGCATTGTGTCCGACTGATATACAAGTGTTGTGCGGCGGCAACGGCTGTTCTGTGGATATCAACAGTTTGCTTGGAAAATGTGGACTTCTTCCGGACAATGTACCGTGTATCAACTGCCCGACGGAATCGGAACCGGCAGCAACCGTTCCCGAAACGGTTACACCGTCCGCACCCGTACAGGAATCAGGTGTATCGTCCTATGAGGAGCAAGTGGTGGAGCTGGTCAATGAACAGCGTGCCAAAAATGGTCTTGCACCGCTGACGATGAATCCAAAGCTGTCAGAAGTGGCAAGGATGAAGTCGCAGGACATGAAAGACAAGCACTATTTCAGCCATACTTCTCCGACTTATGGCAGTCCGTTTGAGATGATGAAGCAGTTCGGCATTACCTACAGAACCGCAGGCGAAAATATTGCCATGGGACAGCGTACCCCCGAAGAGGTTGTCAATGCATGGATGAACTCGGAGGGACATCGTGCCAACATCCTGAATGCCTCGTTTACACAAATCGGTGTAGGCTATGTTGCTGACGGAAATTACTGGACACAGATGTTTATCGGCTGACATCAAAAAACGGCAGTGGACATTCCACTGCCGTTTTTTTACTTTGATTTTGAGAGTCGCCATTTGGCGATGTTCAGATAATCATTATTGATTTCTTTATGGTGTTGTTTTATAAATAAATATGTTGCTCTTTTATCTATCGCTATGAGTTTTTCAAGCCATATTGTAAATGACGATTCTGTTTTTGCCGATAACAGG
>ONUD01000223.1 GCA_900320925.1 uncultured Eubacteriales bacterium | reverse complement strand
GTGACAGTCAAAAAACCGTTTCTTTCCCATGCGTCATAGGGGACTTTGTCGGTTATAATCCTTTCCTGCAAGCGTTCCCGATTGGGTATGAACGAATGTGAGAAAAGAATATATTTGACGGTTTCACCGTCTTTGAACGGAATGACAAATGCAACGGAAGTCAAATCTATCTTTGCCGACATATCAAAGCCGACATAAACATGCATTCCCGTTATATCTATCGGCAATTCTTTCACTTTGCACCTGTTCCATTTTGACATATCCATGTAACCGTTGTCTTTTGCCTGCACCCAGATGTTCAGGCATTTGGTCATGAACATGGTCATCTCCGACGGTATAGCCTTTGCCACGATGTATTCATCATGAATCTTTTTCCTGCCCTCAGGGTAGCTGGCTCGAATCGGATTCGCCATCTCTACAAGTTGGTTATACGTTTCATCCGTCAGCACTATATTCGGCTCTGCTTCAAAAATATCTGCAAAATACTCATCGTTCACAACCTCCGGCTTATCGGGATTCAGAATGTCCGAACAATATGTGTAGGTATCCATATAGCACGGAACATTCAAGTCAATGCCTGCCGTTGTGATAATCATTAACAACGGTTCTTTGGTCTGTGAACCTAAACCCAGTTCATAAAACTCTGATGTTGGGTGCTGGTGGTATTCGTCCAGTATCAATACAGCAGGATTGGAACCGTCACCTGTTTTTCTGTCATCCTTGCTCAGCGGTTTCAAATACGAACCTGTCTTTTTATGCGTGATAACCGTCTTACAGCAGTTGAATTTCAACGCAAGCGGTGATCCTCTCAGCATATTTGCCGCTTCATCAAATACTTTCAGCGACTGTTCCCGTTTCGTGCCTGCACAGTAGCATTCATTGATTTCACCGTTCTTTGTAGCGGTATATGACATTTCATACAGTGCCACTCCTGCCTGTTCCTGTGATTTGGCATTCTTTCGTGCTTTCTGCATATACGCTTTGGTGAATCGTCTGCGGTTACTCCCTCTCTGCCGCCAGCCGTACAATTGGCATAGATCAAATTTCTGCGGTGTTGTCAGAAGTATCGGCTGTCTTGCAATTTCTCCCTTTGAATGCCTGAGATAACTGAACCATTTGACAATCTTTTGTGCTTCACTCTCATTCCATAGAAACTTTCCCCTCTCCAAATCGTCAAGGAATCGCTGACACGCCCATTTATGCTTGGTACAGCTTGCTATCTTTCCATTGATACAGCCCTTTGCGTATGCGATAAGTTCCTGTTTTATCGTCATATACTGCCGAACTCACTGTCAATGTTCTCGGAAACTTCATCCAGCTTCACGGTTGCAAATTTCAGGCGGCTGTCAATGGAAAGTCCGCATAGTCGGGCAAAATCCCGCATTTCCTTTGCGTACTTCATCTGAATGGAGATAAATGGATGAGGTTCGCCGTCAGCCGTTACAAATCCTGTAAGTTCCAGTTCCGCGGTCGCTTTCAGATAATTTGCAAAAGCGTTGCAGTAACAAGCAAGATTATTGGCGTCCAAGTCGCCAAGCATATCCATATGCTTCATTGCCTTGACAAGCCGCTGATATTCACCCCTTGCAAGGTCATTTGTCAGCCAGTCGGGCGGTTTTAAAAAATATTGGTTGTCCGTCCTGACAATCTCTTGTTCTGTCTGTCGCTTCACCTGCTGTGCTTTTGTCAGATTGCCCTGCTGTTCGGACAGCGGTTTCCGTGTTCTTCCCATGATACCACCTCTTTTATGAGAAACTCGCTAAAATAACTACCAAAAAAGAAAATATTTAGAATTTTGCAAAAAGTTAATTAAACCGCGTTCCTCTTTTTTCTGCCAAAAACTTTCTTACCCTGCCCCCTGTACAAATTTTTCTTTGATATTCTTCAAAAAAATGACAGTTTCTTTGTATTTTCCCTGCTTGTAAAGAGCATGAATTGTTTGGTGACTGCGTTCGGACAGATATATCAAATTGGATTGTTCAAGCCTTAATTGTGGGCTAACCTCGACAGGCTCAATGTGATGCACCGTAAAGCCGTACTCAATCGTGTCATTTACATACAGACTGTACAAATCAAGCCCACAGCACAATCTGATACACTGCTCTCTGACTTTCAGCCATTCGGGCGACCTGTAAAAATTATCTGCCGCATTGGTATAACTCTTGTTCCTCGCCCTAAAGCAGTCAGGACACTTCTCGCCAATATGCAGTTGTCTGTGACATCTGTCACAATGTTTCATCAGCATACCCATCACCACCCAACACAAAAGCCGATAGTCGTGTCATTTGGCAGTGTTTCCGCCTGTTCAATGGCGTGCAGGATTTCATAAGCTTGTGCAAGCAACAGAATTTCCTTTGGGGTCAGCACACAGTCACATTCAAGCATATCACCGATTTCTTTAAAAAGTGCCTGTCTGATTTCCTTTTCGTTCATAACAAT
>ONUD01000109.1 GCA_900320925.1 uncultured Eubacteriales bacterium | reverse complement strand
GCATCCCGGCACGCATCTGCCGTGAACTGGCATATCACGCAAATGCCGATGGTCTTGAGCAGAATCGGTGCATACTCCCCTGATGTCAGCAGGCGTATCTGCTCGGCAACGGGAGAGAATTGTGACAGCACCGCCGTGAAAATCATCACCCCTGCCGCAACTGCCATCACTGCCGCTGTTTCGGGGGCATACTTTTTCAGTGACAAGGCACAAAACCCTGCCGCCAATGCCGTTAACGCAATCTCTATAATCTCCATCCTAAAACCCAAACAATGTTTCAATCGTCGTAAACAACTCGGCAATCTGCCTGACCAGCATCAGCAGTACCACAATCAACCCTGCCAATGTTGTCATCATTGCCTGTTCCTCCCTGCCCGACCTCGACAGCACCAGACTCAGTACTGCCACAATAATGCCGATCGCCGCTATTTTGAAAATAAAATCTACATTCATACTACCACCACTGCCGACAGTACACCGCAGCACATTCCTACCATACGGTATATCCGTAATTTGACCGCCAATTCTTCCTTGAGTATCCTGCACCTCTCCCCTATCAGCTCGGTATGAAGCTGTATTTTTGCCAGTTCCCCCTGCCTGTCCGTCACGCCGAACGCACTCCCGAAAAAATACACCCTCTCTATGTCCTCACTGCCGAATCCCAAGGCTTTCATCTGCCGCTGTACGGCACGCTTCCATGCTTCTTCTATCCCCTCTCCCCTGTCCAACGCTTCCAAGGCTTCCCTTACCATCGGCTCGGCAAGCGGGATTCCTTTGACCTGTCTGAAAATCTCCCTGACCGCCGTTCCTCCATAGCCAATCATGGTCTGTGCCTGCGTCAGAAACAGCAGGTACTGCTCCCAGAACTCCGTCTGCCGTTTCAAACGCACCCCTGCATACATTCCTCCCAATGTTCCACTTACCACAATCAGCATTCCTCCCAGTAACTTTACCATCGCTCCCCCTCTTTTCAGCTTACATTGCTTTTACTCCTTGTGTGTGGAAATGTATTTCGCAATTTTGCACGGGTGGTTGCTTGATTCCAACATCACCACGGTGGCAAATGCCCCTGTCTGCAATAAGGCTCTTGCCTGTCTGCGGCAGAGAAGCTCCTCGTAGGAGGCGGCATGGATACTGGCAATCACCGCCGCTCCTGCATGGCACCCCTGTGCCACCGCACGGCAATCCTCCTCCGTCCCTAACTCGTCACAAATGATGACCTGCGGTGACATGGCTCGGATGGCATGCATGATCCCCTCCCCCTTGGGATAGCCGTTCAGCACGTCACTCAGCCCCATGTCATTATACGCCGTGCCTGCATACGTGCCTGACAGTTCCCCTCGCTCATCAATGACCGCTGTCCGCATAATATGACACCCTATCCCCAATGACAAGCTCCTTGCTAAGTCCCTCAGCAAGGTTGTCTTACCGCTGGAGGGAACGCCTGCAATCAGTATCCCTCCCTCCAACGGGTATAAATGACCAATCAGCTCCTCCGATACCCCGAATACCTGTCGGGCAATGCGTACATTCATGGAGGAAATATCGTTCAGTGTCGTGATTCTTCCGTTCTCACACGCCGCCGTTCCGCACAGTCCTACACGATGCCCCCCTCTGACCGTGATAAAACCGTTCCTGATTTCGTCCTGCCGGCTGTACACCGAGTAATCGCACAGCCGCCGAAACGTATCATACAGGCTTCTCTGTGAGGCTGTCAATGCCCTGTCACTCATCGAATACAGGATCTTTCCCTCACCGTCTGCAAACATTGTCGTTACACCGTCCGAAAGTGCCACCGGCTTCCCTGAACGAATCCGTATTTCCTGCAAGGTCTGTTTCCTGCTCTCCGGAAGATTTTTCAGTACTGTCCGTATATCCTCCGAAAGTACCTCCACTGCACTGTCAAATGCTTTGGTATCTGCCATTTGGAACATTCCTTTCGTTTCTGATATTCCATACATATTCCCGTTCCGTCTATTTTATGCCTTGTCGATGGCTGATTGATTACATATGTGTGTAATAACAAAGCAAAAAAAAAGAACCGCTTTGAAAAACTTAGTTTCAAAGCGGTTTTTCATGGTGGAGATAACGGGGTTCGAACCCGTGACCTCTTGACTGCCAGTCAAGCACTCTCCCAGCTGAGCTATACCCCCGAAGAATCCTTTATCATGATATACGATTTTCGGCAGTTTGTCAAGAGGTTTTGAAAAATTTTCAAGAAAAAATCATTTACACAGCCAGATATGACTGCTGAGAGGCTGCAAAAGACTGCCGCCGCCGAAGTCATGAACGGTTCCTGTCACGAGGTCATCGGCAAGACCAAAGCCTGCATCAAAGTGAGCGGTATAAGGCTGGTCATCGGCATTGATGGCAACAAAGACTCGCTGACCGTCAAAATCACGCTGTAAGATGCATTGCTTGTTGGTCAGGACGGGAATCTTGATATCACCGTAGCAAAGTGCCTTGCAATTTCTGTGGGCATGGGCAAGCTTTCGGATATGTTCGGTAAGGGCATTGCTTTCAGGAGCCGCAAAAGCGGGACGCAGAGCAGGATCCCCTTGGCTTTTATCGGCTTTTGTCCCCCACTCACTGCCGTAGTAAATGCAGGGAATGCCCGGCATACCGAAAAGCAAGGTATATGCCAGCGGCAGGTGAGCAGGGTTGGACAAGATACTGGCCATACGGGTTACATCATGGTTATCCGCAAAGCACAGCAAATGCAGACCTTTATACTGGCACCACGGTTCAGGGCCGAAACGGTTTTTAAGGGAGTGGCAAATCTCGAACAGATTCATGGAATTAAAGCTGGAGAACAGACCTTTATAGCATTCGTAGTTGGTAGCGGAGTGAAGCATTTCAGGATTGACCCAGCGGGAATAGTCACCGTGGAGAAGTTCGCCGATAAGGAAGAAATCCTGTTTCTGTTCGTCGGTAAAACGGCGGAGGCGTTTGAGGAAATCAAAGTCAAGGCAATAGGCAACGTCCAAACGGATACCGTCAATGTCAAAGTATTCAATCCAGTACTTCACACAGTTCAGGAGATGTTCCACCACGGCAGGATTGCGGAGATTGAGCTTCACGAGGTCATAGTGTCCTTCCCAGCCCTCGTACCACAAGCCGTCATTGTAAGGGCTGTTGCCG
>ONUD01000033.1 GCA_900320925.1 uncultured Eubacteriales bacterium | reverse complement strand
GACTCCAGTTGTAGGCACTGTTGTCAAAATATGCCATTATTTTTTCATTGGGATCTTTCTTTCTGTAACGGCTCGTTGCAGTCACAGTCGTACCATCGGATTTGACACCCGTGACGGTGACGGTCACATAAGAACCAATAGGCGTATTGGCACCGATGGTGATTTTGGTGTTGTTGGTATAAGAGCCTGACGCTCCCTCGGAGGTGGTATAGGCGGCATCGGTCACGCTGTAGGCTTTCAGGGTGACATCCATTGTGCCTGTAAAGGCCGTATTGGTCTTGGGGGCAATGGCGACACTGCCGTTAAAGACGGCATCTTCATAGATAGCGGCAATGCCTGAAGAGCCGATTTTGCCGGTCATGGTGGTAGCGGTCACTGTCCACTTGTTGCCGGTGATTTCATCGGTATAGGTACCGGGGTGAACGGTACTGTTGCCGTTGGTCACGGTCACGGTTTTATTCTCACCGCTTGCCGCTACAATCACGGCTCCCTGCTCACGGCACACAACGGCACAGCCGTTTTCGTAGTCATTGACACGATAGGTAGCTTGCCCCGACATGGCATTATGGAAGTGGTTGACAGCAGCGACCTCGGCACTGGTAAAGTGGGTACTGCCTTTCACGCCGAAATGGATTGCATCTTTTTCTTTCTCACTCGGACGGGAGAAATACAGGGAGGTAGCCTCCCCATGGGCAGCCACGACGGCATAGGCACGGTCAATGACATTTTGCGACATCGGATTGGAATCTTTGCCCACCCCGTTGGAATAGGTATCATGGCTTTCGCCCCAATACACCAGTTTCTTTGCAGAAATGCCCCGATAAGCCCAGTTGCCGACTGTTGTAGGAACAGAGCCGGAATTGAAAGAGCTTCGCACCTGATTACCGTAAACATCATCGGTAATGCTCATCAAACCGGTATATTCCTTCATGAGCCGTACATTATCGGTATCATTGCCGGCTCCGGGGTCTCCCAGTATCTCTCCATAGTTGTACATCTCGTCATCCAGAACGACATTCCAAAATTCACAGTCCTCACTCGGCACCTGAATGTGCTTTGTTGTATCCCAGCGGATACCGTCTACACCGACACTCTTCAATTCCTGCACATAAGCGGCAACCACTGACTGTACATAGCTGTCCTCCGAAACAATATCACCCATGCCCAGATCACCGTGAGTTGCCTGTTTTCTGCTGCTGCCCCAGTTCTGCTGGACACGCCAGTACTTGGACGGCTTCAAATCCGCTTGGATATTGGTATGGTCGCCTGCCAGATGGTTGGACACCACATCTACAATCACCTTAATCCCATATGTATGGGCTTCCTCGCAGAGAGCCTGCAATTCGGCTTTGGTACCGAGGGTATTGCTGCCGCCGTTACCGATAGAGAAGCTAAGCGGCTGATAGAGCCACCACCATGCCCCTGTACCGCCGCCGGGCTGTGCCGGGGAGGTCTGCACGGAGGTAAAGCCTGCTGCTGCAATATTGGGCAGTTCCTCCCGAATATCCTCATACGTCCAGTCAAAGCAATGCAGGATGGTACCGTCCTGAATCTCATCCATCAGTCCGTAATCCGTTGACAGGGGTTCTGCTGCCGTACCGATGATGGCTCCCGTACCCGTAAAGGACGCAGCCAGAACGGCGGATGAAAGCAGCACCGCAGAAATCCGTTTTGCTTTTTGTTTGCCATACATAACCGATCACTCTCCTTAAAAATTTTCCGTTTCCGTTCCAAGAGGAACGATATTTTCTATATTATACCATATTTTTGCACTGTTGTAAATAAGATTTTTTCGGTTTGCACAATAATATCAGGGGAGTGATATCAAAAAGTGGAGAGCGGCAAATTGCTCCACTCTCCACTCTTCACTCTTCACATTCTTCTGGCGGGTCTGATTTCACCGCAGCCGATTTTTTCGCCTGCATCACCGCCGGGCTGGGATTCAAAATCATCATGTTCGGCATGAATGACAATGGTTTTGCCGATGATTTCTCCGACTGTAAACCTGTCGGTAAAGACCTGCATATACGCAAAGCCCTGATTAGACAGCAGCGGCGGCAAATCACCGTCATGCATGGGATGAGGTTTTCGGTCAGGATTGAGGTGTCCTTTGGTTTCGGGGAAGTCCTCACCCTTGCAGCTTGTTCCCTGATGGATATGGAACCCGAAAAAGCCGGAACGGTTTTGTTTTGGCAGACCTCTGACGGTAGCCGTCACCAGTACGCCGTTAGCTTTTTGCTGGAACTGCACCCTGCCCGATAATTGAGGGGCATCTCTGTCGCCCCTGATTTCGGCAAAGGCACTTCTCGGCATCAATTGATTTTTCATGAATGACATCATCTCCGTTACATATATATTATGCAGCGGAGATGTTCATGACACAAGATTATGCAATGACTCTGACACGGATCACGCCGTCAATGGATTCAATTGCCTTTACGGCAGTTTCCGTCACAGCGTCAGCGGTATCCAGGATAGAATAGGAATAGTCTTTTTTGGACTGATTGGCCATTGCTTCGATGTTGTTGCCGCTTTCGGAGAGCTTGGCAGAGATGGAGCTGATCATGTTGGGGATATTCTTATGGATCACGCACACTCTTGCCGCACCCGTTCTCGGCATGGCAACCGCCGGCATGGTCACGGAGTTTTTGATATTGCCGTTTTCGAG
>ONUD01000218.1 GCA_900320925.1 uncultured Eubacteriales bacterium | reverse complement strand
GACAGCGGTTTTTGACGGAGGGAGCGTGGCGGCAAGGAAGTTTCCTTTGCTATGTCAAACATCGGGCAAACGTCCCCGTTGATACATTATTCTTTATTAGAAACTTGATTTCCGTGCATTGCCGAACAGGTCTATTGAAAAAAAAGGAAGAATGTGGTATCATAAAGGCGAGGAAGTGATGATATGGGAATAATCCAATTACAGCCAAAAGTACTGTCGGGAACGGTATCCGTTCCCCCTTCAAAGAGTGCGGCACACAGAGCCATCATTTGTGCGGCACTGGCAAGGGGAGTCAGTGTACTGTCCCCGATTGATTTCTCCGATGATATTCTGGCAACGCTCCGTGCCGTTTCGGCATTGGGAGCAGCCATCATCATGGAAGGCAGTACCCTGACCATTGACAGTACTAATTTGTTTCATGTGCAGGATGCGATCCTGGACTGCGGAGAAAGCGGCTCCACTCTGCGTTTTTTCATACCGGTCTGTGCAGCAGGCGGTATCCGTACTGTCTTTACAGGTCGTGGGAAGCTGCCGGAAAGACCCATCGGCATTTATCTTGACTGTCTGCCCGAAAAGGGAGTGACCTGCCTTACAGAGGGCGGTCTGCCGCTGGCAATCAGCGGTATACTGCAAAGCGGTACGTACCGTATCGCCGGCAATGTCAGTTCACAGTTTATAACAGGCTTACTGCTTGCCCTGCCGCTGCTGGAGGGCGACAGTGAGATTCTTCTTACCACTCCGGCACAATCTGTCGGTTATATTGACATGACGATTGCCATGATGCACCGTTTCGGTGTTGAAGTCGATGCCACGCCGCACGGCTGGAAAATCAGGGGCAGTCAAATCTATCATCCGCAGCACTTCACCATAGAGGGAGACTGGTCACAGGCGGCTTTCTTTATGACAGCGGGTGCATTGGGCGGCAGTATTACCATTGACAATCTGGACATTCACTCCTGTCAGGGAGATAAAGCCTGCATGGATATCTACCGCCGTTTCGGTGCAAAGGTCACGGAAGAAAACGGCAAAGTAACCGTGGAACCGGGAACTCTGCACGGGATTGAGATTGATGCATCCGACATTCCCGACATGGTGCCTGCCTTGGCTGTTACGGCAGCTTTCGCAGAGGGTACCACCGTGATTCGGGGAGCGGCACGCCTGCGAATCAAGGAATGTGACCGTCTGGCAGCCATGGCGGACGGTTTGACAAGACTGGGAGCTGCCATTCATGAAACAGCGGACGGTCTTGTGATTACAGGCGTTCCGTCACTGCGGGGAGCCGAGGTGGAGAGCTATCATGATCATCGGATCGTGATGGCATTTGCCGTTGCTGCTCTCAGGTGCAGCGGAAGCGTCTGTATTACAGACTGGGAAAGTGTCAGGAAATCATATCCGAATTTCTTTGAGGATTATCAACAATTGGGAGGTGCAGTCAATGTCATCATGGGGTAATGCGGTCAAAATCTCCCTCTTCGGGGAAAGTCACGGAGAAGCCATTGGTGTTGTCATAGACGGTCTGCCCGCAGGGGAATCCATTGATAGGGAACAGATCCGCCTGCAAATGGGACGTCGTGCCCCGGGCAAGGACAGAACTTCGACGCCCCGCACGGAAAAGGATATTCCCGAAATCCTGTCGGGAATGCTCGGCGACAGAACTACAGGGGCACCGTTGTGTGCCGTGATTCGCAACACCAATACACGCTCTCAGGATTACGGGAACCTGATGAGTCACCCCCGTCCGGGTCATGCGGATTATACGGGCTTTATCAGATACCATGGCTTCAACGATATACGGGGCGGCGGCCATTTTTCGGGCAGGCTGACAGCTCCTCTTGTATTTGCCGGAGCCGTGTGCCGTCAGATTCTTGAGCGAAAGGGCATTAAAATTGCGGCTCATATCTCCTCTGTTGGCAGCATGGAGGATGCACGTTTCGACAGTGTATCCATTCCCGCCAAACTGATGGACAGGCTTTCCACTGTCAGCTTCGGTTTGATTGACCAGGGGCGGGAAGAAGCGATGCGTACCTTGATAGAGGAATGCCGCATGGAACAGGACAGTATCGGCGGCACGATTGAATGTGCCATCACAGGAATGCCTGCCGGAGCAGGTTCACCGATGTTCGGAGGAATTGAGAACGTCATTTCTTCCATTATGTTCGGGATCCCTGCCATTAAGGGCATTGAATTTGGTTCGGGCTTTGCCGGAGCAGGATACAGAGGAAGTCAGAACAATGATGCCTTTTACTATGACGGGGATACTGTCAAAACACGTACCAATCACCATGGCGGTATTCTGGGAGGCATTTCATCGGGTATGCCGATTCTGTTCCGTGTTGCCGTCAAGCCAACGCCCTCTATTTCCCGACAGCAGGAAACAGTGGACTTGCAGGAGCATACCGATACCGTGCTGACGGTACAGGGGCGGCATGATCCCTGCATCGTGGTCAGAGCCGTGCCGGTTGTGGAAGCGGCGGCGGCTTTGGCCGTCATCAATCTTCTTGCGGAGGTGTCAGAATGAGTTTACAGCCCATCAGAGAGGAAATTGACCGCATTGACCGACAAATCATTGCGTTGTTTATGAAAAGAATGGAATGTTCCCAAAAAGTAGCGGAATATAAAAGAGAAAACGGCATGAGTATCCTGAATACCGAAAGAGAACAGGTCGTGCTGGACAAGGCCGCTCAGGAAGCAGGGATCTATGGAGATGCTGCCAGACAACTGTATACAGCGATTCTGGAACTGAGCCGCTCCTTGCAGCATGACCTGCTGGACAGCGGGGAAGCACTGAAGCATGAAATCTGTGCCGCCGAAACAGAACTGCCTTGTCAGGATAGCAAAGTCGTATGTTTTGGTGTACCGGGGACGTATGCCCATCAGGCAGCCATCAAAGCATTCCCTGACTGCACACCTGATTTTTGTGCCTCCTTTCAGGATGTGTTCTCCGCTATCCGCAGCGGTGAAGCGGATTTCGGGATTGTTCCCATCGAAAACAGCTCGGCAGGCTCGGTCATGGATGTCTATGACCTGATGCTGAAATACCGCTTTCATATTGCTCTGGCAGTGGATATTCCTGTCAACCATGTTCTGGCTGCCAAAAAAGGAGCGGTCGTATCCGCACTGAAACAGGTGTATTCCCATCCGCAGGCACTGACACAATGCTCGGATTTTTTCCGCAGCCGCAGACACCTTTCTGCCGAATCCTACCTCAGCACGGCGGCGGCTGCCAAAATGGTGTCCGAGAGCGATGACACGGCCATTGCCGCCATTTGTTCAGAACAGGCTGCCCAAAAATATGGTCTGGAAATCCTGATGAGGGGATTCCAGAACGCTCCCCACAATACGACCCGTTTTATCGTCATCTCTCAAAAGCTGTATATCCCGCCTGATGCCGAAAAAATCAGTCTGTGCTTTTCCCTGCCGCATACAACAGGTTCTTTGTACAGTATTTTATGTCGGTTTGCCGCCAACGGTCTGAATCTGACAAAGATTGAATCCCGTCCGATGCCCCAGTCTTCTTTTGAATATCTGTTCTATCTGGACTTCACCGGCAATATCAGCCATCCTAAAACTTTGCAGCTCATGGGTGCCTTGTCGGAGGAATTGCAGGAATTTTCTTTCCTCGGCAATTTCAGAGAAATTCGCACGGTTTGATGTCCCGACATGGCTCTTAGGCAGCCGATCCGAACAGGGTCGGCTGCCGTTTTGCGTGTAGGAAGAAATTGCGGGAATATTTCAGGCGGGTCTGCCATATAAATGCCGTAGATAAAACAATGGGAGAGGATAGAATTGATGGAATATCAGCTCAAAAAAGAAACATGTTTTGTTTGCGAAACGGTGTTCGAGGGGGCATCCGAACAGGCAGTGGATCTGGATCTCAGCCTGCCCGACTACTGCCCTGATATTGAGAAGATCCTGAAATGCAGGATCTGTCCTTGCGTGATGGCAAAGAACATTTCAGGAGATACGCTGGACGTGGATGGTGTGGCAGTCATCAAGCTGTACTATCTGGATGCCAAAAAGCAGGCAATACGGCTTTGTGAGCATACCGATCCGTTTTCCTGCACGTTCCGTATCCCCTCGGAGGTCAAGGATCCTACCGCTGTTATCAGGCTCAAAACAGAATATCTGAACTGCCGTGCCGTTGGACCAAGGAAACTGGATATCCACGGTGCCTTTTCGGTGGGAGCAGCCGTTTATGCGAGAACTGCACAGGAGTACTGCTGCTCCGTGGAGGGGGATGACATCCGCCAGAAGCAGCATACCGAATCGGTCAGCTGCCTTTGCGGAATCGGTCAGCAGCAGTTCTCTATCAGTGAGGTGCTGGACATCGGACAGGGAAAAGGCTCTCCCGAAAGTATCCTGCGTTCGGAATTTGCCATTGATGTGGAGAGTGCCAAAGCACTGTCCGACAAGATCATGCTCAAAGGCGATGCCGTACTGCGGCTTTTATATGTCACGGACATTGAAACGGGAACACAGGACAGCATGACCTTCCATATCCCCTACAGTCAGGTCATTGATGCACAGGGGATCTCGGACATCTCCCGCAATGATATCCAGTTGGAAGTCATGAACTATGATGTATCGCTGAAATCGGAGTATGATGAAAGCAGTACACTGGTGACGCTGGATGCCAAAATCTGTGCCACGGTTCTGGCCTATGAAGAAAAAAGTGTCGAGGTGATCGACGATGTCTATTCCACGGTCTGCGAACTGGAGCTGACAGAGAAGCCCTGCCGCTATTCCCGCATTGCCGCCATGCCCGACAGTGATATTTCCGTCCGTCAGGAGGTCAAAACAGACGATCATGCTATCGGCAAAATCATGGATGTATGGTGTGACAGTATCAGTTTCCTGCGTTCTGCCGATGGCGTCAAGGGCAAGGTCAACTGCTGTATTCTGGCACAGGACAAGGACAATGTTCCGTTTTATGCAGAAAGACCGCTGGAATTTTCCCATCCTGCCGCCATACAGACACCCAACACGGAAGCCCGTTTGGAGATACACTGCAAGTCGCTGAACTTCCGCATCACGGGAGACAATACATTGGAATTGAAAGCCGACCTGAAAATGAAAGGGCTTGTGATGGAAAACAAAGTTTGCCGCTGTATTACGGGCGTGGTGGGCAATGAAGAAAAAAAGCGGGAAAAAGACAAGAATGCCGCCTTGACACTGTACTATGCCGATGGGGGCGAGGAACTCTGGAGCATTGCCAGACAGTACTGTACCTCTGTCGAAGCCATCAAGCTGGAAAACGGTCTGACGGAGGACGTGATACAGGCACGCAGCATGATATTGATTCCGATGTGATAGGAGAGGTATGATGGAAGAGAGAAATATTTACAAAGACATTTCACAGCGTACCAACGGTGATATTTATCTTGGTATCGTCGGACCTGTACGCACAGGAAAATCGACTTTCATCAAGCGGTTCATGGACACGCTGGTAATTCCGCATATCAGCAGTGATCTCCAGCGGGAAAGAGCCACCGATGAACTGCCGCAGTCCTCCGCAGGCAGGACAATTATGACCACCGAACCCAAATTCATTCCCGAAAATGCCGTAGAAGTGCAGTTGGACAATCATGCAGGCTTTCGGGTAAGGATGATAGACTGTGTAGGCTACATTGTACCGAGTGCATTGGGCTACATAGAGGACGAGGCTCCCCGCATGGTGAAAACACCGTGGTTCGAGGAAGCAATCCCGTTTGATATGGCAGCCGAGATCGGTACGAAAAAAGTCATCACCGACCATTCTACCATCGGATTGGTCGTGACAACGGACGGCTCTATCAGTGACATTGACCGTTCGGAGTATGAGGAAGCTGAGGAACGGGTCATTGCCGAGCTGAAAGAAATCAATAAACCGTTCATCGTGCTGCTGAACACCACAGAACCGCAGTCACAGCCTGTCAGGATGCTGGCCAAACGCCTGAGTGAGAAATACGGTGTTCCCGTGGAGCCTGTCAGCTGCATGGAATTGGATGAGGACGAGATTAAACGCATATTGGCAAGAGTCCTGTTTGAATTTCCTATGCGGGAAATCAGGGTAGATATGCCGAAATGGGTCAGCGGGCTGGAAAAGGAACACTGGCTGAGAAGTGAAATTTTCTCGGTGATTCAGGCGGGGGCAAAGCAGGCACAAAAAATCCGTGAAGTCAGCGATATTGCCGATACCATCGCCAAATGCAGCTATATCCGTCTTGCCGAGACCAGTGCGGTTGACTTGGGGACGGGTCATGCACGTATCAAAGTGGAACTGGAGCCGTCTCTGTTTTATCGGGTACTGGGAGAAAAGACCGGTTTGGAAGTAGCGGATGAGGGGGAACTTCTGAATGCCATGACGGAGCTTTCCAAAATCAAGCAGCACTTTGAAAAGGTGCAGCAGGCCTATGAAGATGTGTGTGAAACAGGCTACGGCATTGTCATGCCGTCCATGGAGGAACTGACGCTGGAAGAGCCGGAGATTATCAAGCAGGGGGGACGGTACGGGATCCGTCTGAGAGCCAATGCCCCCTCTGTCCACATGATGAAAACGACCATCAAAACCGAAATCACCCCTATTGTCGGTTCGGAACAGCAGTCCGAAGAGCTGGTATCGTATCTTCTCAGGGAGTTCGAGGAGGATCCGCTGAAGATATGGGAGTCCAATATTTTCGGCAAATCCCTGCATGAGCTGGTCAATGAGGGACTGCACAACAAGCTTTATCGGATGCCGGCGGATGCAAGGCAGAAAGTGAAAGAAACGGTGGAACGTATTATCAATGATGGCTGCAACGGGCTTATCTGCATTATTCTCTGAAAAATCAACGGCTGACTGTGATGATACAGTCAGCCGTTTTTGATGGATTAGTCCTCGTATTTTTTGTCGGTAGCATTCCATGCATACATTTTGCGGATCTCTTTGCCGACAGTTTCCAACTGGTGTTCTGCCTTGAGAGAACGCATGGCATTGAAATGTGCTCTGCCGTTCTTGTTTTCGGCAATCCACTTGGAAGCAAAGCTGCCGTCCTGGATCTCGGCAAGCACTTTTTTCATTTCAGCCTTGGTGGCATCCGTAATGATTCTCTTGCCGGTTTCGTAGTCACCGAACTCAGCAGTATCAGAGATGGAGTATCTCATCATGGAGAAGCCGCCGCTGTAAATCAGGTCAACAATCAGTTTCATCTCATGGATGCACTCGAAGTAGGCATTTTCAGGAGCATAGCCTGCTTCCACGAGAGTTTCAAATCCTGCCTGCATGAGAGCTGTCACGCCGCCGCAAAGCACAGCCTGCTCGCCGAAGAGGTCAGTTTCGGTTTCAATGCGGAACGTGGTTTCCATGACAGCCGCACGGGCTGCACCGATACCGGCACCGTAAGCCAGTGCAATATCCAGTGCCTTGCCGGTAGCATCCTGATACACAGCAACCAGTGCCGGTGTACCCTTGCCCTCGACATACTCGGAGCGTACTGTATGACCCGGTGCTTTCGGAGCGATCATGAACACGTCCACATTGGCAGGCGGTACGATCTGCTTGAAGTGGATATTGAAGCCGTGTGCAAAAGCGATAGCCTTGCCCTCGGTGAGGTTGGGTTCAATATCGTTCTTGAAGATACCGGCCTGTTTCTCATCGGGAGTGAGAATCATAATAACATCTGCTTTTTTGGTAGCCTCTGCGGTGGTATAGACCTCGAAGCCGAGTTCCTTGACATGGTTCCAGCGTTTGCTGCCCTCGTACAGGCCAATGATGACATTCACACCGCTGTCACGCAGATTCAGTGCATGGGCATGACCCTGGCTGCCGTAGCCGATGATGGCAACGGTCTTGCCGCTGAGCTGGTTGATGTCGCAGTCAGCTTCATAATAGATTTTTGGCATTTGAAAGACCTCCATAGATTGAAATGTATGTAATTTATGAAATTCGTTAGACCGTCATTTCTTGGCAGCGGCGGAATCTTTTTCGATTGCCACCGTGCCGGTTCTGACGATCTCACGGATACCATACGGTTTGAGCAAGTCCGTCAATGTGTCAAACCGTTCACTCGTATCTGCCAATTGCAGCGTCATAGAGTTCAGGGCCACATCAACGATCTTGGCATCCATCAGCTCGGCAATTTTCATAATGTCAAGCCGTTGTTTGGCAGGGCAGTGGACTTTTATCAGGTAGAGTTCACGGCTGATAAAACCGCCCTGTGTATAAGTACGAACCTTGATAACAGGAATCAGCTTGTTCAGTTGTTTTTCAAGCTGTTCAATCACATATTCATCACCGTCTGCCACAATGGTGATTCTGGAAATATGGCTGTCCTCGGTGATGCCCACCGCAAGGCTGTCAATATTGAAGCCGCGTCTTGAAAAGAGTCCGGAAACCTTTGAAAGCACACCGGCATGGTTTTCAACGAGTACCGAAAGCGTGTATTTCATCTTGTTTCCTCCTTACTTTGACGGGGTATTGGGGTGGACGCTGCAAATCAGCACGAACGGTTTGGTACTTTTGAGCATTTTGCGGGAATAGGCTTCAGCTTCCTCGTTGGAGGAGGCAAATGCCGATTCAATGCCGTAAGCAGCGGCGATTTGCTGAAAATCGGGCATATCGTCCAGTTCCGTGACGGCATAACGGCTGTTGTAATGGAAATCCTGCAACTCATGCACCATACCGAGAACGGTGTTCCGCATGACGATGATTTTAACATTAAGGTGGTTCTGGGCAATGGTTGCCAGTTCATTCAGTGACATTTGGAATGCACCGTCACCGCACACGGCGACAACATCTCTTGTGGGTCTTGCTAATTTTGCTCCCACTGCCGCCGGTACGGAATAACCCATCGTACCCATGCCGCCTGAGGTAAAGAATCTGCCATCGGACATTTTATAGCTGTTGGCACACCAAATCTGGTTCTGGCCGACATCCGCAATCAGAATCGCTTTGGGTCTTAACTGTGCCGAAAGCGTTTCAAGGAAGCTCTGCGGCTCTACATAGCCGTCAAACTGCACAGGGGGCTTGGCAAGTTCCTGCTTCCACTGTGCAATGCTGTCGAGCCACTCCTGCGGGGCGGTGTAGGCAACATCTTTCAGCATCTGGTTGAGTACATTTTTTAAATCGCCCACGATAGGGATGGTGGTTTTCATATTTTTGCCGATCTCGGCAGGGTCGATATCAATATGGATGACATTAGCGTGCTGTACCACCTGATCGGGGGAAGCCACTGCCCTGTCACCAACTCTGGCACCGCACAGGATGACCAAATCGGATTCATGGATGGTTTTGTTGGCAGCCCTGATGCCGTGAGAACCAATCATACCCACATAAAGGGGGTCATCGGACGGCATGACACCAATTCCCATCATGGTAGACACCACGGGAATACGGGTCAGTTTCGCAAATTCACGCAGTCGGGGTTTGGAACCCGATGTCAGTACGCCGCCGCCGACACAAATGACAGGCTTTTTCGCTTGCGAGAGTGCCTCCATAGCACGTTTGATCTGCATGGGGTGTCCCTGTACACTGGGCTTGTAGCCGATAATATTGACCTTTTCGGGGTACACAAATTCCTCGATTTCCCCCTGCTGGACATCAACGGGCACATCAATCAGAACAGGGCCGGGTCTGCCTGTTGCGGCAATATGGAATGCTTCCTTGAAGATACGCGGCAAATCGGCAGGGTCTTTGACAAGATAGCTGTGCTTGACGAAGGATTCACACGCACCTGTGATGTCAGCCTCCTGAAAAACATCACGTCCCAGCAAATCACTTTTGACCTGTCCCGTAATGGCAATCATGGGAATGGAGTCCATGTAAGCGGTAGCGATGCCTGTAATCATATTCAACGCACCGGGTCCCGATGTAGCGACACACACTCCCACTTTGGAAGCGGCTCTTGCATAACCGCTGGCGGCATGAGCGGCATTCTGTTCCTGACGGACAAGGACAGCTTGGATGTCGGTATCGTAAAGCTTGTCAAAAAAAGGGCAGATAACAGCCCCCGGATAGCCGAAGACAATCGACACACCCTCTTCTTCAAGACACTTTACCATGATTTCCGCACCACTGATCATCTCCGATCTCCTCCTCTCTCATATAAGCTTCATTATATCATGACTATTTCCATAAATCAAGCCATATTTTCTTCAAATCAACAGCAGACGATGCAAAACTGCCTGACAGAACGTTGGATTACATTTGATATTTTTGCATATTTATCATTTTAGTGATAAAAGTGCTGTTTCTGATATTTTTAGGGTGTAATTATCGGCAAAAATGCATATGGACTTATGACAAGTTTTGTTATATAATGATAATATAGTTGTTGAAAAATACTGTACATATTGGAGGAATCGATATGAAAAAAATATGCAGAACACTTCTTGCTTCCGTTCTTGCGGCTGTGTGTGCCGGCAGTACGGGCGTGTGGGCAGAAACTTCGGTGTATAACTATGATGATGGAACATCGGCTTCCCAGTCATCCGACACCGGCACCGGCACTTCCTATGAACTTCCCGCTTCTAATCTCACCCAAGGCGGCGTGACACTTGACGGTACATCGATGTACAACGGTCATATCCGTCTCTTTGTCAGCAAAAAAGGCAGGTTCTCCCTCATGACAACAGACGGTGACCCGTCCCTGACTACCGATGATAAAAAACAACTGCTCAATGGAATCGGCTCTGCCAGCAATACCTCTTTCTCTACCATCGCCGTGGACAAGGACAGGTATATCTACGGAGAGAATGGCTTTTCCCAAGAGCCTGAATACTCCCTGACCGACAGAGCCAATCTCTCCGCAGTCGATTACGGTGACATCCATGTGGAACAGGTGCTTGCGTTCTCCAACAACATCGCTACCGGCAGAGAAGATGTTCTTGCTATCCAATACATTGTTACCAACAACGGCAAAAGAAGTCGTCAGGTCGGAGTGCGTATCATGCTGGATACCATGCTCGGCAGCAATGACAAGGCTCCTTTCCGTGTGGCAGGCGTGGGAGATGTGACCACCGAAACGGAGTTTTCCGGCAGCAACATTCCGGAATACTGGCAGGCTTTTGACAGTGTTGCCAACCCGGGTATCATCTCTCATGGTGCTTTCTACCGTCAGGGTGACACCAATCCCCCTGATTTGGTGCAGCTGACCAACTGGAGAAATGTCTATTACAACCCATGGACATACTACGCCAGTGAAGGAACTCCCAACAATGACAGTGCCGTGACCGTCAAGTGGGAGCAGAAAACCCTTAAACCCAAAGAAACACGTATCTATACGACCTATTACGGTATGAGCGAACTGACGCAGGTCACGGCTGTGCCGCTGAGTGCCGGTATCTACAGTGACAGTGCGGTGATTTATACCAGTGTGGACTCCCAGACGTCCCTGCCGCAGTACCATGACCTGACCGTGACAGGCTTTATCGAAAACACCGGCAAGCAGGTGCAGACAAATGCCTATCTGAAACTCGAACTGCCTGACAATAT
>ONUD01000081.1 GCA_900320925.1 uncultured Eubacteriales bacterium | reverse complement strand
TGATGTATGCAACATCGTTGAGGAACTGCCGGAACAGCACATCCTCCAATCGGCATTTTTCGATATGCTGTACATCTCTGCCCGTCAGTGCCTTGTACAGTGCTTTGGCATTTTCCATAGCCGTGTCACAGGAATAAAACAGACTGCCAAAAAGTGTATCTTTGTAATTTCTGGTTGTTTTCGCGTCAGACATCGTTATCACCTGTATTTAGTATACCTGTTTGCAGAGAATTTTGCAACAAGATTGACAAAAAAATAAAAGTATGGTAGAATCGTCCTGTATAACATATTGGAAAGGGCGTTAGTCAATGATTACGTTTGAAGCAAAAATAAAGGGCAGAACTGTCAGAATGTTTGCAGGATTTCCGCTGAAAAATGCTGCGGGTGCGATTTTTAGGACGCTTGCCCAAATCAGCAGTAAAGAAGAGGTTGACATCTTCAATGAAAAATTTGTCATGGGATTTGGATGGTCTTATTTTTACCTGAGCGAAAGACAGGACGAAAGTGGTGAACCGTTCTGGGTAGTGCTGACCAATGACTACAAGAAAAATCCGTTCACCACGAAAACGGAGGATGTCACGCTGTCACTGCTGGTACAGAATATGCAGGTGGAAGCGGTAAGAGTAGCAGGCGTGCAGCCCGAAGCCTCTACGTTCCGGGATACGGTCATGGTGCTGAAAGAAGCCATCAATGCTCCCGATGTCTACATGAACAGGGCAGAAGCGGCAAAAGATGGTGATTCCGGCTGGTATTTCGGTTTGCTGAATGACCCGAACGAGGAAAATCATGATCCTTCGGATTATGAAAAGATGCCTGCTTTCCAGTTCTTCAAGTTCCGTTCGGAGGCACTCAGAGTATTGGAGATGCCTGTGGGAACGGTGGCGGTATTCCATCACAATACGCTGACAGCTCTGGTGGACGGTAATGACAAGCCGCTGAAATTTACCACCGAGGAAGAAAGAAAGGTGCTTGCCGACCAACAGCGTGCAGAGTTTGAAGCCGAGGTGGAGAAAGCAAAGGCGGCTGCACAGGCACAGCAGGCTGAAAAGAAGGATGTATAAGTGTATCCGAACCGAGGGCAGAGCCAGACGGGGGGAAATTACCACGCCCCATGGCACCATACAGACACCGGCTTTTATGAATGTAGCGACCTGCGGTGCCATCAAGGGGGCAGTGTCGGCACTGGATCTGAAAGAACTGCGGTGTCAGGTGCAGTTGTGCAATACCTACCACCTGCATTTAAGACCCGGCAATGAAACGGTCAAACGGTTGGGCGGTCTGCACCGTTTTACACGCTGGGACGCTCCTATTCTGACCGACAGCGGTGGGTTTCAGGTGTTTTCACTGGCAAAACTGCGGAATATCAAGGAAGAGGGAGTATACTTTGCCTCCCATATTGACGGACACCGCATTTTTATGGGACCGGAGGAGAGTATGCAAATACAGTCCGACTTAGGTTCCACCATTGCCATGGCATTTGATGAATGTATCGAAAATCCGGCGGAGTACGGCTATACCAGGCAATCCTGTGACAGGACGTACCGCTGGCTGTGTCGGTGTCAAAAGAAAATGCAGGAGCTGAATGCCCGTGAGGGTACCATCAATCCCCGTCAGATGCTGTTCGGCATCAATCAGGGAGCAACCTATGATGATTTGCGTGTGGAGCATATGCAGAAAATCAGGGAGCTGGATCTGGACGGCTATGCCATCGGCGGCTTGGCAGTCGGGGAAACAGCAGAGGAAATGTACCATATCATTGATGTGGTACAGGAGCATATGCCTGCCGACAAGCCACGCTATCTGATGGGGGTAGGGACACCTGTCAATATACTGGAAGCGGTGTATCGGGGCATTGATTTGTTTGACTGCGTGATGCCTACGAGAAATGCCCGTCATGCCAATGTGTTCACATGGAGCGGCAGAAGAAACATGATGAACGAGAAGTACAAGCTGGATGAAGAACCGATTGACACGGAATGCGACTGTCCTGTGTGCCGGAACTTTACCAGAGCGTATATCCGCCACCTGTTCAAAAGCGGAGAAATGCTTGCCATGCGTCTGTGTGTGATGCATAACATCTATTTTTACAATACCCTTCTGATGAAAATCAGAGAAGCACTGGAACAGGCAAGTTTTGAAAGTTTCTATCAAAAATACCGTTCTGTTCTTGACAAAAGAATTTGATTTCCTCTTGCAACCGGACAAAAAAGTTGCTATAATAGGGATATTAACTTTTGAAAGGAAGAGGAAAGATGGTTTTTGGACTTCTCGACCAGGCTGCGGCATCCTCTGCGGCGGCAGCTCAGGCAAACCCTTGGCAGATGGCAATTACACTCGGTATTTGGGTCGTTGTAATCGTAGCAGCGTATTTTCTGTTCATCTATCCCCAGAGAAAAAAACAGAAACAAGAAGAAGAACTTCGCAGCGGCATTGAAATCGGTGATGATGTCACCACAATAGGCGGTATTGTCGGCAGAGTGATTGCCGTGCGTGACGATGATGATACCCTTATCATCGAAACGGGCAGTGATAAAACCAGAATGAGGTTTAAAAAATGGGCGATTTCTTCCGTTGATACTCCCAGCAAACAGCCTAAAAAAGAAGAAAAAAAGAAAAAAACAGAGAAATCAGAGGATTGACAGAATGAAAGGTGCATTGCAGTTTTGCGGCTACAGCGAAGGCGGCGGTATGAATGGCGGCAGATATACTGCCCATATTGCCCGTCAGGAGGATGGCAGGATTTTGTTTGAAGTGGAGGAAATGCCTTGGCATCATATGCCTGTGACCAAAAAGCAGGGAGAAGTGCCTGCGGAAAAATTCAGGGAATTAGAGGGACTGTTGGCCAAATATGACTTTGACGAACCCAACGACCCCCGTTTGAAAGAATTTTTCCTGCTGGATGCCCCTCATGTCGGTCTTTCCGTGAAATATGACAATGCCTCTTACTGCATTACCGGCACGGAAGCCTCAATGCAGAATGTCGGTGCCATAGGAACTGTCAGGCGATTTTTTGACAGTCTGTAAAAAATGACCGCTCCCTTTGTCGGGGAGCGGTTTTGTTGTTTAATACCACGGTGTCAAGCGATAGTAAAGCTCTTCATAGCGTCTTGCGGAGTTGTTCCAGGAGTAGTCCATTCTCATGCCGCGGATAGCGATTTCCTTCCAGCGATCCCTGTCAGTAAAGTAGACGGTTTTGGCATAGTTGATGGAGTTGAGCATTTCCTCGGCATTGTAGTTGGCAAAGGAGAAGCCTGTACCTGTATTCTCGAACCAGTTGTAAGGCTGGACGGTGTCACGCAGACCGCCTGTTTCACGCACGATCGGCACGGTGCCGTAACGCAGGGCAATGAGCTGTGTCAGACCGCACGGCTCGAAACGGGATGGCATCAGCATGGCATCGGCTGCCGCATAAAGCTTATGGGCACGGTTGTCGGAGTAGTAGATGTTGGCAGATACCCTCTCAGGATACTTCCACTGGTAATGGCGGAACAGGTTTTCATACTTTTCGTCACCCGTGCCAAGGACAACGAACTGTGTATGCTCATCGGTGATTCTCTCGATGACATAGTTGACCAAGTCAAGGCCTTTCTGGTCGGTCAGGCGGGAGATAATGCCGATCATAAACTTGTTGTCGTCAACGGGCAAGCCCAATTCTCCCTGCAAGCCACGCTTGTTGAGGACTTTCTTGTCAAAGGTATCAGGCGTATAATGTTCGTAAATCTGGATGTCATGCTCAGGGGCATAGACGTTGTAATCAATGCCGTTGACAATGCCGCAAAGGGAGTGGTTCTTGTGACGCATCAGACCGTCCAGACCCTCGCCGTAGTAAGGCATCTGAATTTCTCCGGCATAGGTATCACTGACGGTAGTGACATAGTCCGAGAACACAATGCCTGCTTTCAGCATATTGGCATCCTTGTGGAATTCCATGTTATTGGGAGTAAAGACATATTCGGGGAAAGCGGTCAAATAGCGGAATGTCTTGATGTCATAGATCCCCTGGAATTTCAGGTTATGTATGGTCATAATGGTTTTGGTACCCCAGAAGAAGCCGTTATCCTTGTAGAGGGTACGGAGGAACACGGGTGTCAAGGCAGCCTGCCAGTCATGGCAGTGGATGATGTCGGGCTTGAATCCGACGACAGGCAGGATGGCCAGTGCGGCTTTGCTGAAGAACGTGAACTTTTCAATATCCCACTTGATTTCTCCATAGGGCTTGTCACCGCCGAAATAGCCCTCGTTGTCAATAAAGTAATAGTGGATTCCCTCAAATTCATACTCCATGATACCGACATACACATGATTCGGCATATAGCCCAGATCCATATAGAAACTGGTCACATAATTAAAATGCTGGCGGTACTCCCACGGGATACACATATATTTCGGAATGACCACACGCACGTCAAACTGCTCTTTATTGAGCATTTTCGGCAAGGCACCTACCACATCGGCAAGCCCTCCCGTTTTGATAAACGGGTAGCACTCTGATGCGACAAACAAAACATTTCTCATATCATCTCTCCGTTCTGACAGTAAAATCGATTTCTCTATCTGTATTATAATCCATTTTCCTCAAACATTCAATACATATTTCCGGCAATTTGTAAATTTTTTATGTACTTTCTCCAATAGGGCGAAAAAATTCCCGACGGATGGCCGGGAATTTTTGTTTTACTTGAGGACGCTGATGAGGACGCCGGCGGCAACGGCAGAACCGATGACACCTGCCACATTGGGACCCATGGCGTGCATCAAAAGGAAGTTGGCAGGATTTTCCTCCTGACCGACTTTCTGGGAGATACGGGCAGCCATCGGTACAGCAGACACGCCTGCCGAGCCAATCAGAGGATTGACCTTGCCGTGGGTTGCCCAGCACATGATCTTGCCGAACAGTACACCGCAGGCGGTTCCCAGACAGAACGCTGCCAGACCCAAGGCAATAATGCCGAGTGTTTTGGGGGTGAGGAACAGGGTGCCGGAAGCGGTGGCACCAACAGTCGTACCGAGGAAGATGGTGACGATGTTCATCAGTTCATTTTGGGCAGTCTTGGCAATTCTTTCCACAACGCCGCTTTCTTTGAAGAGGTTGCCGAGCATGAGCATACCGACCAGCGGAGCCGCATCAGGCAGCAGGATGGCAACCAGTACCACAACCACGATGGGGAAGAGAATTTTTTCCAGTTTGGAAACGGGACGGAGCTGTTCCATCACGATAGAACGTTCCTTTTTGGTAGTGAGCAGCTTCATGATAGGCGGCTGGATAATGGGAACCAGTGCCATGTAGGAATAGGCGGCCACGGCAATCGGGCCGAGCAGTTCAGGAGAGAGCTGTGAGGTGACAAAGATGGCGGTAGGACCATCCGCACCGCCGATGATGGCAATCGAGCCTGCTTCTTTAGGCAGGAAGCCCAGTATGGTAGCACCAATGAAGGTAATGAAAATGCCGATTTGTGCGGCTGCACCAAGAATAAAGCTTTTCGGGTTGGCAATGAGCGGGCCGAAGTCTGTCATGGCACCGATGCCGAGGAAAATCAGCGGCGGGAAGATGCCAAGATGAACACCCTGATACAGATAATAGAACAAGCCGCCGTTTTGAGTGACGTTATAGTAAACGGCTTCATAGAACTGCGATCCGTCATTCATCAAAACGGGTCTGAGATCGGCCAGATTCAGATTTTGCTGGACGACCTGTTCCATGGTCAGCAGCTGAGAGGTGGTGGTATAGGAGGCAGGGTCAAGTCCCGCCGCCTGCACCTGCTGGAAGGTCATTAACTGTGTAGCAGGGTTGCCCATGATACCGGGGAAGATGTTGACCAGCATCATGCCGAAGGCAATCGGCAGCAGCAAAAGCGGTTCATACTGCTTTTTGATGGCCAGAAACATCAGTATAAACGAGATGGCAATCATGACATAGTTTTCCCAACTGAGCGAAGTCAGTCCCGAAGCGTTGAAAAGCTTGACGATAATATCTCCAAGCTGATAGAAAATGTCCATTGCAATTCTTCCTTTCTGTTACGGATTCTCAAAAGGGTCTTGTATTTTCGGCAAGACCCGCATTGCCCCATGCAGAACGCATCCTGCCGGAACGCTTCACCTTTTTGATATGGTGGGGCTTGCTGCCGTAGACAGCATCCACAGCGGCGGCAATGACGGCAATGATCTCACCCGGAATTTCTTCACTGTCCTGTTCGGGTGCGGGGTCAGTGACTGCTTTTTTGGTAACAGAAGGATCAACAGACGGTTTGGGGAGCTGCTTTTTTTTGTCGGCGTTCCGCTGGGCAGCTTGGATGATTTTGCCGTAGAGGGTGATGATGATAATGAGCAGCACCAGCACCACAAAGACAATGACAAAGCCTGCCAAAAGCAGTGTAAACGCCCTTCCTAAATTCTCCATATGTTTCCCACCTTTATGTCATATCAATGCACAAACGGCATCTCCCATTTCAGAGGTGGATACCTTTTGTGTACCGTCCGTGTAAATATCGGGTGTCCTGACCGTTTTCAGCACTTCTGCCACTGCCGTTTCAATGGCATCGGCTGCCTGCGGCTCGTCCAGGGAGTAACGCAGCATCATGGCAACCGACAGAATGGTTGCCAGCGGATTGGCAATGCCCTGACCGGCAATATCGGGTGCAGAGCCGTGGATAGGTTCATACATACCCAGTTTGGTGCTGTTCAGGCTTGCGGAGGCCAGCATACCAATGGAGCCGCTGATCATGGAGGCTTCATCGGAGAGAATATCACCGAAGATGTTGGAAGTGACAATGACATCGAACTGTTTGGGGTTCCTGACCAGCTGCATGGCACAGTTGTCCACATACAGGTGGTTGAGTTCCACCTCAGGGTATTCCTTTGACAGCTCGATCATGGTTGCTCTCCACAGGCGGGAGGAATCCAGCACGTTGGCTTTATCTACACTGGTCAGCTTTTTATGGCGTTTCATTGCCATGTCAAAGGCCACCCTGCCGATCCGCTCAATTTCCTTGACATTGTACTGTTCGGTGTCATAAGCGGCTTTGACACCGTTTTCTTCCAAAGTACCCCGTTTGCCGAAGTAGATACCGCCTGTCAGCTCCCTGACAATCATGATATCCATGGCATCGCCGATAATGCTGCTTTTCAGCGGGGAAGCATCCTTTAACTGCTCAAAAATCACGGCAGGACGGAGATTGGCAAACAGTCCCAATGCTCCTCTGATACCGAGCAGACCTGCTTCGGGACGGTTATTGCCGGGCTGGGTATCCCACTTGGGGCCGCCGACTGCACCGAGCAGCACCGAATCGGAAGCCAGACATTTATCAATGGTTTCCTGCGGGAGCGGTACGCCCGTGGCATCAATGGCACAGCCGCCTAACAGGGCTTCCGTATAGGTGACGCCAAAACCGAACTTTTCAGCGGTCTTGTCCAGCACCTTGACAGCTTCATTGACGATTTCAGGACCGATACCGTCGCCTTTCAGCAGTGTAATGTGGTAGTTTTTCATGGTTGTAAAGCTCTCCTTTTCACTTTTTATATCGCTGTTTCGCCAATATAAATTATAATTCCCTTTCGGGGATTAGTCAAGTCTATTTGGAAAACTCCTCCACAAAATCGACGGTTGTCGTAGCAGTGCCAAAAAAGCCGTTGGAAAATTAGAGAGATTGAATATTGTTTTTTATGAGGGAATATTCTATAATAAAACTATCAAATGTGAAAGAAGATGATGAAAATGAAACGCTATCTTCGTAAATGCTTTGCAGCAGGACTTGCCTTGTCCATTGTGTTCGGTTCAATGGCGGCGGTGCAGGTATCCGCAGAAGAACTGCCGGCAGAGGTATCGGTTACTGCTTCGGAAGCTCTGCAAAATGAGTCTGTCATCAGTGCCTTGGCCATCAATAAGGGCGAGTCACTGACAATTAACGCTTCCGCTTCGGGCGGTACGGGGGAGTATGCTTATGCGGTGCAGTGGAAGAAAGGCTCTGACACGTCATGGATTACCGCACAAAGC
>ONUD01000154.1 GCA_900320925.1 uncultured Eubacteriales bacterium | reverse complement strand
TCCGTCAAAGCGTGCCGCCAGAGTCTGGACAGCGGCAGGGTGGACAGGGAACTGGCTGACAAATTGCAGGCAGTGTTTTCCCGTTCGGGCTTTACGGACGGCTATTTCACAGGCAAGCGTGGCACAGAAATGTTTGGGATACGCTCCAAGGAAAATGTCACCGCCGCCACGGAAAAAATTTTTACGGAAATCCGCACCATGTACAAGGATGAACAGCCGTTAGTGCCTGTGCAGATGAAGCTGTCTGTGCAGAAAAACAAAGCCGTGCAGTTAGAGGTGTCCGACCATGACGGTAATACCATCCAGTCTGTGGGGGCTGTACCCGAACAGGCGGTCAAGGTGGCACTGACGGAAGAAAAGTGCCGTACCAGCCTGACCAAAACAGGCGGCACGCCGTTTTTTGGACAGGGCTTTGCGGCCGCTATAGAAGAGGGTCTGTCCCTGCCAATGTCAGAACTGAATGCACTGCGGAGAGATGCCCTCGGACAGCTTGAAAAGCAGCGTACTGTCAGAAATCAAGCGGCATTTTCGGAAATTGCCCTGCCAAAGACGCATACCAGACAGCCAAAACTGCCGAAATATTTTCGGGCAAGATTTACCAATGCCAATGTCCCCGATGCGTTTCTGGACAGTGAATTGATTTATGTGCCGTGGCACCTTTCCGATGAAGCATACAACCGTCTGCTCGACAGGGGCTTTGCGGTTGCCGTGGAGATACCGAGGGGAATGTTCGGCATGGAACGCCAAATCGAACAGCGTCTGCGGCATATACAAACACTGGGCATCAATGAGGTGCTGGCATCGAATCTCGGTGCGGTGGCACTTGCCAAAAGCCTTGACATGGATATCCACGGCGGCTTTGGGCTGAATATCACCAATACTGCCGCAGTGGAATGGGCAGAACGAGAGGGACTGCTGGATATCGAGGTGTCCATCGAACTGACATTGGAGCAGATTGCCCGTCTGGGCGGGAACATTCCCATCGGCATTGTCAGCTACGGTTTGCTGCCGCTCATGCTGACAAGAAACAATCCTGCCCCGCAGAGCGGTTTCCTGCGTGACAGAAAGGGAATGACATTTCCCGTGCAGGAGTGCGGAGCGTGTACGGAAATCCTCAATGCCGTGCCGGTGGTTTTGTCCGACAGAAGGCAGGAACTCAAGGGAATTGATTTTGAGGTTTTTCGCTACAGTGTTGAAAACTTGGTTGAAATAGGGGAAAATCTACCGTTTTTCAACCAAAAAGAACCTGTAAAAGGCAGATTTACACGAGGTTTATATTATCGTGGTGTTGAATAGTTAAAAACTGTATGTTAAAAGTCGAAAGTGTTGAAAACTCAGAAAGGAAAAAAAAGAAATGTCCGAACTCGTCAAAGTTAAGAAAATAAAAGAAAATGCCGTACTCCCCAAACGGGCAACGGCATATGCCGCAGGAGCAGACCTGTATGCCTGCATTGAGGAGCCTGTCACACTTGCCCCGTCCGCACTGGCAAAGATTCCGACAGGGATTGCCGTGGAACTGCCCAGAGCCGATATGGCAGCCTTTTTGTTTGCCCGCAGCGGCTTGGGAGTGAAACACGGCATTACGCTTTCCAACGGTGTCGGGGTGGTGGACAGTGACTATCGGGGAGAAATTTGTGTAGGCTTGTGCAACGTATCCGATGAACCCTATACGATACAGCCGCAGGAACGCATTGCTCAAATGGTCATCATGCCTGTTGTACAGGCGGATTTTGAAGAAGCCGACGCACTGAGCGACACTGCCAGAGGACAGGGCGGCTTTGGCTCGAGCGGAAAAATGTAAATGAGTGAGGAATCGGCATGAGGGATATCGCAATCGATCTGGGAAGTGCCAATACACTGGTATATACAAAGGAAAAAGGGATTATCCTGAGAGAACCGTCCGTGATGGCGGTTGACCGCAGAAACAATGAGGTGCTGGCAGTAGGAAGCGAAGCCAAGGAAATGCTTGGCAGGACACCTGAACTGATTACGGCGGTAAGACCGCTGCGTAACGGCGTCATTACGGATATTGACATGGCAGCCGCCATGCTGGGAAGAATGCTCCGAAAGGTCATCAAAGCATCTTTTTTTGTCCGACCGAAAGCAGTTGTGTGCGTACCCTCGGGATGTACGGAAATGGAACGCAGTGCCGTAGAGGAAGCCGTGCGGCAGTCGGGGGCAGGTCAGGTGGAACTGACGGAAGAACCCATGGCGGCAGCCATCGGTGCCGGACTGCCTGTCAAAGGGGCAGAAGGCTGCATGGTCGTGGACATCGGCGGCGGTACCACCGAAGCAGCGGTCATTTCCCGTCAGGAACTGGTGGTATCCCGTTCGGTACGGGTGGCAGGCGATGCACTGGATGAAGCCGTGGTGCGGTTCGTGCGTCAGAAATACAGCCTGCTGATTGGTGACAGCACTGCCGAACAGCTCAAGCGGCAAATCGGTTCGGTCTGCCCGTATGACAACGAGGAGAGCATGAAGGTTAAGGGCAGAGTGCTGGGCAGCGGTCTGCCCGGAGAAGCCGTTGTGACGGCGGCGGACATACGGGAAGCGGTCGGAGAAACGGTTTCTGTCATGCTGGAGTGTGTGAGAGCCGCACTGGAAGCAACACCGCCCGAACTGTGTGCCGACCTGACAGACAGCGGTATGATACTGACAGGAGGAGGTGCCTTGCTGCGTGGTCTGGACAAGCTGCTTGCCCGTGAAACGGGGGTGCAGGTACGGATGGCCGAAGAACCGCTTGACTGCGTAGTGAAAGGTGCCGCAAAAAGGTGCAGAGGATGAAAAAAAGAAAAAAGAGATTCAGAACATTGGCGGCAGTGGCCGGTATTTTGCTGGTACTGGTACTGCTGACGGCAGGCAACGGCTATGTGTATGATTTGGTGACGGGCAGTGTCCTGACCCCTCTCATGCAGACGGCAGCACAGCTGGGAAACAGCTTTGCTCCCCAAAAGAGCATGGAGGAACTCAAACAGGAAAACAGCCGCTTGCAGGCAGAAAATAACCGATTGAACGACCTGCTGGCAGACTATGATGATATCAAGGAAGCAAATCAGGAATTATCCAAATTTTTCGACATCAAGCAGGAACATCAGGACTTTGTACTTGCCACCGCTTCGGTGATTGCCCGTGACCCGAATGAAAATTTCGGCGGCTTTACGCTAGACAGAGGCAGTGTGGACGGCATTGCACCGAATATGCCTGTCCTCACCGAAAAGGGTCTGGTCGGCTGGGTGAACAGTGTGAACGTGCATACCTGCAAGGTGACAACGCTCCTTTCCCCCGAAGCAGGCATTGCCGCTGCCGACAAGGCCTGCAAGGAAAACGGCGTCATTACAGGCAGTGCCGCTCTGGCAGACAGCGGACTGACGTGCCTGACCAATATCCGCCAAAGCAGCAAAATCGCTGTCAATGACATTCTCGTGACGGCAGGCAGCGGTGTCTATCCTGCCAATGTCAAGATCGGTGCGGTCAGGTACCTGACCGTGGACAGCTATACGGGAATGCCAATGGCAGTGGTAGAGCCGTTTGAAGATGCACAGGAGGTATCGTCCGTGGTCATTGTCAAGCGTTTTACAGGAGAAAAGCAATGAAACTCATCCGCTATACGGCATATGCCGCCGAAATTCTTCTGGCACTGACCATACAGTCAGTACCGTATCTGCTGCCGACCGTGTTCGGAGAAAAAGCCCTGCTTCTGCTGCCGCTGGCACTGTCCTTTGCGGTGTGGGAGGAGGAACTGCCGTCTGCTGTACTGGGAGCGGTCTGCGGCATGGCGGCGGATCTGTCTTTCAGCGGCAGGGTCGGTTTTTTCAGTATTTTTTTTGTCATTGCCTGTTATATTCTGAGCCGATTGATGGCAGACTATATAAAGACCACCTGTCTGACGGCAGTGTTGGCAGCAGCGGCAGTCATCGTGCTTGTTTTGTCGGTACACTGTATCATTTTTGTCGGTGACACGGGCTTTTTTGTCAGGCACTATGCTGTCAGGATCTTGTATACCCTTGCTGTCATGCCGCTGTTTTATGGACTGAACAAGGCGGTCATGGCAAGGACGAAAAGGAGCATGGTATGAAACAACAATCGTTGAAGGGCAGATATATCGTTCTGGGGATCCTCACCACTCTTGTTGCAGCGGTACTGCTGGGCAGACTGGTGCAGTGGCAGGTGTTCCAGTCGGAGTATTACAGCGGTCTGGCAGCCGAAAGTGCTTCTTATACGGTCAGAACCAATCCTGTACGGGGAGAAATTTATGATGTCAACGGTGTCCCGCTGGCAGTGAATGAAATGTACTATCAGATTGTATTCAACAAGCTGTTCCTGCCCGATGAGGAACTCAACGAAACCATTGTCAAACTCACAGCACTGCTGGAAGAATGCGGCGAGGAGTGGAGCGATGACCTTCCCATTCTCATGGGAAAGGATGGCAAGCTGGTCTTTGACAGCGAACGCACAGAGGATGTCACGGCACTCAAAAGCAAACAGCATCTCAATATGAACCCTTATTCTACGGCAGAAGACTGTATTGCCCTCTTAGCCGAAAAGTATGACTGCCAGAGCTATGACCTCCGTCAGCAAAGACAGATTACAGGGGTGCGTTACCGCATGGAGCAGGTGGGCTATCAGCAGAATACCCCTTATGTCTTTGCGGAAAAAATCAGGGAAGCCTCCATGCTCAAGGTGGCAGAGCAGTTTCAGGATATGCCCGGCATTACCGCCGAATCCGCTGCACAGAGGGTCTACCGCAATGGTACGGCTGCCCCGCATATTGTCGGGGTGACGGGCATGATCTCCGCAGAGGAATATGAGGAACGGAAAGACGAGGACTACCGGTACAATGACAAGGTGGGCAAAAACGGTATCGAAGCCGCTTTTGAAGAGGAACTCAGGGGAACGGCAGGTTCCCGTACCTATCGGACGGACGCCAACGGCAAAGTTTCCCTTGCCGCCGTGTCGGAAGCGGCACCGGGCAATACCGTGTACCTGACCATTGATACACGCTACCAGAAAGTGGCACAAAAAGCCCTTGCCGATGCCGTGCAGTATGCCAACAGCTATGCCGAATGGGTCGGAGATGAGTATATGGGCGGCGACTGTGACGGTGCGGCACTGGTCATGCTGAATGTCAAGGACTTTTCGGTGCTTTGTGCGGCAAGCTACCCCACCTATGACCTCTCAAAATACTACAGCGACTATACCAGACTTGCCGAGGATTCCCGTCACCCGCTGTTTGACAGAGCCTTTCAGGGAGCATTGGCACCAGGCTCTACGGTCAAGCCCATGGTGGCATCGGCCGCTTTGCAGGAAAAAAAGATCACCGCCGATACATATATCGACTGCGAGGGTCTTTATACTGCCAACGGTCTGAAGCTGTGGTGCATGAACTACCACGGCTGGGTCAATCTGTATCATGCCATCGAGGATTCCTGCAACGTGTTTTTTGCGGAAACCGGCAGGCTGCTGGGCATTGACAATTTTGACAAGTATGCCCAACGCTGCGGTCTGGGAGTGAAAACAGGAGTAGAGATTGCCGAAAGCAGCGGAACACTGGCAGGCCCCGCCTATTCGGAGAGTGTGGGCAGGGAATGGCAGGACAATGCCGTATCCCTTGCCGCTATCGGTCAGAGTGACAACCAGTTCACCCCCCTCCAGCTTGCGACGTATGCCGCTACCATTGCCAACAACGGCGTGCGTCTGAAAACCCACGTGGTGGATAAAATCGTCAGCTATGACGGTCAGAAAACCCTCTACCGGAGCGGTGCGGAAAAGGCGGATGACATGGGCGTGAGCCAAGAAAATCTCCAACAGGTGCAGGAAGCCATGCATATGGCAGCCAATGCCTATGGCATCATCAATACGTTTGATATTCCCCTTGCCGCCAAAACGGGTACTGCCGAAAATAACGGCTCTGACCATTCCAATTTCATCTGCTATGCTCCTTACGATGACCCTGAAATTGCCATTGCCGTCATGATTGATCACGGTGCCAGCAGCTATACGGCACTCAGTACCGCCAGAACCATGCTGGATGCTTATTTTTACGGGGAGGGGCTGTGATGGCAGAACAGGAACTTTTGCAGCTTTGCGGAACGGTGGAGGAAGTCATCTTCCGCAATCATACCAACGGTTATACCGTCCTGACCGTCATGAATCACGGTGCCGCTGCCACGGCTGTGGGCATGATGGCGGGGGTGGAAGTCGGCGATGAAGTGAAGCTCATCGGGAACTGGAAGAACCATGCCAGCTACGGCGAGCAGTTTGCCTTTGAATGCTATGAGCAGTCCCTGCCCTCGGGAGCGGAAGGTATCCTCAAATACCTTTCCTCGGGTGTCATCAAGGGAATCGGACGTGCTACTGCCAAAAAAATGGTGGAAACCTTCGGCGAGCATACACTGGACGTCATGCGTAACGATCCCCAACGGCTCACGCAAATCAAAGGCTTCTCCCAAGAACGGGCATTGGCGGTTTCTGAGGAGATGAAGAAAACTTTCAGCATGAGGGAAATCATGCTGGAACTGGAGGGATACCGCATTTCCGTGCAGGAGGCGGTGAAGATCTGGAAAGCCTACGGGACACAGGCCGTGGAACTCATCAAAGAAAATCCCTATATCCTCTGCCGTGAGGAGGTCGGCATTGATTTTCAGCGTGCTGACCATATTGCCGCAAGACTTGGCAGGACAGCCGATGAAGAGTGCCGTATCCGTGCAGGCTTGCAGTATGTCCTGTCACAGAATGTCCGCAACGGTCATACCTGCCTGCCAAAGGACAGGATGATGCGGGTCACGGCTGAGTTTCTGATGCTTTCCGAAGAGCAGGTGTTGCCTGTTGTGGAAGCCATGCTGACAGACGGCAGTCTTGTTTCTCATCTCATGGGAGAACGGCTCTTTTTGTTCCAGCCGTCTTTGTACCGAAGTGAAAGCTATGCGGCGGAGCGTCTGCACCTTATGAAGCAGTTCCCGCCGGAAGCGATTACGGGCATTGAAGCGGCATTGACTGTTTTTGAACAGCGGAAGCATATTCACTATGCCGACCTCCAGCGGAAAGCCATCACAGAAGCCCTGTCAGGCGGTCTGCTGATTCTGACGGGCGGCCCCGGCACCGGCAAAACTACCACACTGAATGCCATTATGGAACTGTACCGTCAGTGCGGCATGAAAGTCCTGCTGGCAGCCCCTACGGGCAGAGCCGCTCAAAGAATGTCTGCCGTAACCGGCAGGACTGCTCAAACCCTCCACCGCCTGTTGGAGGTGGAATGGGATAAAAATGACAACCCTGCTTTCAAACGCAATGAACGCAATCTGCTGGATTGTGACGCCCTGATTATTGACGAGCTTTCCATGGTCGATGCCGTCCTGTTTGAGAGCATGATGAGAGCCTTGCCGCTGGGGTGCCGGCTTATCCTCGTGGGCGACAGTGACCAGCTTCCGAGTGTCGGGGCAGGCAATGTACTGGGTGACCTCATTGCTTCGGGAGAAATTCCCGTGGTGCAGCTTACGGAAATTTTCCGCCAGTCCCTGCAAAGCCTGATCGTCACCAATGCCCATCGTATCGTACACGGTGCCATGCCCGAAATTACCCGTACCGACAGTGATTTCTTTTTCATGGCCTATTCCGACAGAAATACCGTCATGACGAAAATCGTGGAGCTTTGTGCATCCCGCCTGCCGCATACATACGGCTACTCCCCGTTTGAGGATATTCAGGTACTCTGCCCCGGCAGAAAGGGAGAATTGGGTGTCATCAAAATGAACACTGCCCTCCAGTCTGCCCTGAATCCCCATCAGCCCGGCATGGAGGAAGTCAAAACAGAACACGGTATTTTCCGTGCCGGTGACAAGGTGATGCAAATCAAAAACAACTATGACCTCCTCTGGACAAAAGCCGACGGTACGGCAGGCACGGGTATTTTTAACGGTGACATCGGTCTGATCTCCCTGATTGACAAGAAGGCGGGTCTGGTCTATGTCCAGTTTGATGACAAAACCGTGGAGTATAACACGGAAGCACTGAACCATCTGGAACTTGCTTATGCCACGACTGTGCATAAAAGTCAGGGCAATGAATTCAATGCCGTCATCATTCCCATGCACTCTGTCCCTGCCCAGCTTTGTTACCGCAATCTGCTGTATACGGCGGTGACGAGAGCCAAAAAAATGCTGATTTTGGTGGGGGAGGTCGGCGTGATGAAAAGCATGATCGATAACGACAGGAAAACGCTGCGGTATTCAGGCTTGCAGTACTTCCTGAAAGAACAAGCGGAAACGGAGGAATCATGAATGCAGCCTGATGTGGCGATTGATTTTGGCACGTCCCGTATCAGAATCCTGACAAAAAACAAACAGCTTGTCACAGACGAACCCTCTGTCATGATGGTGAAAACAGAGGACGGCAGTGTTGCGGCTGTCGGCCATCATGCCTATTGTATGCTGGGGAGAAATTCCCCTGCCTATACGGTCAGCTATCCCCTGCGGGCAGGCGTCATTGCTGATTTCGGCATGGCAGAAGCGATGCTCCGTATTTTCCTCAAACGGGCAGCCGTCAAGGGAATCGGAATCCCGCGAGCGGTTGTGAGTGTACCGAGCAGTATCACGGAAACCCAAAAAAATACCGTGGTGGAAGCAGTCGCCGGTGCAGGCATCCGCAAAATCTGTCTTATGGAAGAACCGGTTGCGGCGGCAATGGGTGCCGGCATGGAAATTGACAGTCCCCACGGTTCCCTGGTGGTGAACATCGGGGGCGGTACAACGGATATGGCGGTCATCTCCCTGGGCGGCACTGCCGTATCACGCACCCTGCCCTATGCAGGGGATACCATGGATGAAAGCGTTATCCGCTATATCCGCAAAACTTACAATATGCTCATCGGCAAGCGTACCGCCGAACAGGCAAAGATCCGTGCCGGCAGCGTGGTGAAAGGCATGATCCCCGGAACGTATGCCGTCAAGGGAAAATGCCTGCTCACGGGAATGCCGATACAGGCGGAAATGGATGCCGAAGAACTGGTCGCCCCTCTGACAGGCACCGTGAAACGCATTATCGAGGGAATCCGTGACCTCCTGCTGGCAACGCCCCCTGAACTTATCAGCGACATTGATACAGACGGCATTCTCCTGACAGGAGGAGGAGCGTGTCTGAAAGGCATTGCCCCGATGATACAAAAAGCCGTTGACCTGAAAGTGACCGTGGCAGATGACCCTGCAAACTGTGTCATCAGGGGCTGCGGCATGGCAATGGACTATATCCGCCGTCCAAACGGTGTGGATCCGATTCTTGCCCGTTACTGATTTGCAAACACTTTGTAACATATTTGTAATTTGTTGTAAGATTTTTGCAAATTGCACAGAAAAACCTCTCTGTCATTCTTTCAAAGAATCATAAACCGTGTGATTCGGGGAAAAACACCTTCATCCTTGTACATAATATACAAAAAAATCAGTGGAATTTATTTGACATTCACGGACAACTGCGTTATAATGACGGCGTTGACTCAAAATGAATGTCAAGGAGATCATGACAATGAAAAATAAATTCTCAGGTTTGAAAAAGGCGGTAGCAGTAGCACTGATGGGCAGTGTCTGCCTCTCGGCAGCGGTTTCTGTGGCGGCAATGTCCAAGACCGTCACTGTTACCGACGGTGACAAAACCGTTACCATCAGCACCATCAATCCCGATACCGATATGATTCTTGAAAGAACCGGTCTTTCTCTGGGAGAGAATGATAAACTCGTCCGTACCGAGGGCGACGACGAAACTATCCGTCTTTCTATCCTGCGTGCGTTCAATGTCGATGTGACGGACGGCAAAACAACCAAAACACTCACTTTCAACGAGGGTACCGTGGCAGATGCCATCAAGGCGGCAGGTTTGACTCTGAGCAAGAATGATTCTGTGTCCCTTTCTCAGGATACCCAGCTTGCCCCTGACATGGAAATCACTATTGCACGCTTCTACAATATCAAAGTAACACTCCACGGCAAGGAAATGACCAAGGAAGTGCCTGCGGGTACCGTGGAAGATACCCTTGCTTATCTGGATATTGCCCTTGACAAGGCCGATGTGATGAATGTCGATGCCAAAACGGAAGTGAAAGAGGGGCTTTCCATTGTCATTGACAAGGTGACCTACAAGGAAGTCAAAACAACCGAAGAGGTTGCCTATCAGACCGTCATCAAAGATACTGAGGAACTGTATCAGGGAGAAACCTCCGTGGCAACACAGGGTGCCAATGGGGAACGCACCATCGTTTCCAAAGAAAAGTATGTCAATGGCAAGCTGGTTTCTACCGAAGAGGTCAGCAACCAAGTGACGAAAAAGCCCGTTGATGAAGTCATCCTCAACGGTACTAAAGAAGTCATCAGTCAGGTCTATACCAATTCGGGTGAAATTTCGGTGAATGAAACCGAGGGACTCCTCACCGACGTGAACGGCAATCAGGTAAAATACACCAACGTGCTGACAGGTTCCGGTACCGCCTACTATGCTCCCGCCGGTGCATTGACGGCAACGGGCAGACTGGCACGCTACGGTGTTGTAGCCGTTGACCCCGATATCATTCCCTACGGCTCCATCCTCTACATCGTATCCAATGACGGTCAGGTGGTCTACGGTTATGCCGTGGCAGGTGATACAGGCGGTGCTCTCTGGGCAGGTACGGCGATTGTTGACCTCTATTACAATACCTATGACGAATGCTGCCAGTTCGGCAGACGTGACGTTACCATCTATGTTCTGGACGGCGTGTCCGAGGACGCTACTTATTGATATCCGGCAGGGCGGCATACAATTTCCGCCTTGCTTTTTTTGTGCCTATCCGTTATAATGGAATCACAGCTTATGAACGGAGAGGATATTTTATGATATTGGCAATCATTGCAGGAATCGTATGCCTTGCGGTGGGGACGGTGATGTACACCCCCAGAATGAGAAGCTTCGCTTTTTATCGACAGACCGCCTTTTTATTCCTGTTTGAAGGCATCTGGCTATTGCTGGACTATATCTTCCGCCAGGCACTGCCGGATAATGTATTCATGCAGGCGATCCATTATATCGGTCTGATTGTGCTGGGCATTTACTTCGTGGCAGGCGGCATGATGTCGGGAAAAAAACTTCCCAAAAAACCCCTTAAAAAACCAAATCAAAAATGATGTTTCGGGAAAGAGGAAAGCTCTTTCCCGATTTTTTTGCAAAAGGTCTTGACATTTGAGGAAGATAATGGTACTCTATAAGTAGATTAGCACTCGGATACAGAGAGTGCTAACAGAGAGGTGGCTGGAATGGAACCGACTCAAAGAAAAATGAAAATCCTTGAAGCGGTTGTTGAAGCATATATCCAAAGCGGCGAACCCGTAGGTTCCAAGGCTCTGTGTGAAATCCTCGATTTCAATGTTTCATCTGCAACCGTCAGAAATGATATGGCGGAGCTGGCATCTCTCGGACTGCTGGAACAAACGCATACGTCCTCCGGCAGAGTCCCGACCGAATTGGGATACAGAGTATATCTGGATAAGCTGATGAAGCCCTTTGCACTGGGACAGCGAGAAAAAACCGCAGTGAGTGATACACTGTACCTGAGTGCCAACACCCCCGAACACCTGCTGGAACGGGCAGCAGAACTGCTGTCTGCCATGACAGGCTGTGCGGCCGTGGCGGCTTCCCCATCAGGGGAACAGGCGGTAATCAAACGCATCCGTTTTGTCCAGACAGGAAGCTGTACGGCACTGGTGGTGCTGATTACCTCGACAGGCTCGGTCAAAACACGCTTGTTCCGATGTGATTTTGTCATCACGCCGCAGCTTATGGAAATGTTTGACGAGATGATGAACCAAAAGCTGGGGAATCTGCCCGTGACAGCCGTGACACCTGCTTTTATGCAGACCACCGCCGTTTCACTGGGGGAAATGTCCATGCTGGTGCCGAATATGCTGGTAGCAGTGCATGACGCCGCCAAAGAGGCCGCCTCTACGGGCGTGTTCATCAAAGGACAGTCCAATCTGTTTACCATGCCCGAACTGGCATCGGCGGACGGTAAAAAAGTGATGGAACTGCTGGGACGTTCCTCCGAACTGTCAAAACTGCTTTCGGGCGACAGCAGCAAAGCGGATGTGCTGATTGGCAGCGAACTGCACCATCCTGCCCTCATGAATCTGAGCTTCATTGTCAAGCATTACAGAGCTTCCGAGGAATGTGCAGGAGCGTTGGCACTGATAGGCCCTGTGAGAATGAACTATCCGCAGATCATTGCCATACTTGAATATGTTGCCGAAACGGTAGGAACACTATTAGGAGAAATGCTGAGGTTCTGAGAAAGGGGAGAGCAGGCTTGGCTGAAAAGGAAGCAATACAGGAAGAAACTGTCGTGGAGGAAACCGAATACGACAAGCTGAAACAGGAATTTGATACCCAGAAAGATCAGTTTCTGAGACTTGCGGCAGAATATGACAACTACCGCAAGCGTACCGAAAAGGAAAAACTCGCTACCTATGACAATGCAGTGGCTTCCACGGTGGAAGCATTCCTGCCCGTGGCAGATAACTTTGCATTGGCCATGGCAGCAGAAGCGGATGTGTCCGAGGAATTTAAAAAAGGCTTGGACATGATACAAAAACAACTGGACACAGCTTTTGAAAAGCTGAATGTCGTGGCATTCGGCGAGCGGGGAGATAAATTTGACCCCGATTACCACAATGCTATCGCCCGTACCAAAGACGAGGAACTGGACGATGACTGTATCGCCTTAGTCTATCAGAAAGGCTATCGCATCGGTGACAGAATCATTCGTCATGCAATGGTACAAATCAATTCATAATGAAGAATGCATAATGCATAATGCATAATGAATATTATATTGGAGGTAATTGATTATGGCAAAGACAATTGGTATTGACCTTGGTACAACCAACTCATGTGTGGCAGTCATTGAAGGCGGCGAGCCTGTCGTTATCGCAAATGCAGAGGGTGCAAGAACAACCCCGTCCGTTGTGGCATTTGCGAAAAACGGCGAAAGACTGGTCGGTCAGGTGGCAAAGCGTCAGGCAGTTTCCAACCCCGACCACACCATCTCTTCCATCAAAAGACAGATGGGTACTTCCTTTAAAGTAAATATCAGCGGCAAGGAATATACGCCCCAGGAAATTTCTGCGATGATTTTGACAAAGCTGAAAAAGGATGCAGAAGCTTATCTGGGCGAAACCGTGACACAGGCAGTCATTACGGTTCCGGCTTACTTCACCGATGCACAGCGTCAGGCTACCAAAGATGCCGGCAAAATTGCAGGTCTGGATGTCAAAAGAATTATCAATGAGCCGACAGCCGCTGCACTGTCCTATGGCGTGGATAAGGAAAACGACCAGAAAGTCATGGTCTATGACCTCGGCGGCGGTACGTTCGACGTGTCCATCATTGAAATGGGCGAAGGCGTGCAGGAAGTCCTTGCTACCGCAGGCAACAACCATCTCGGCGGTGATGACTTTGACCAGAAGATTATTGACTGGCTCATCCAGAGCTTCAAGAATGATACCGGCATTGACCTTTCGAGTGACAAGACCGCTATGCAGCGTCTGAAAGATGAGGCTGAAAAAGCAAAAATCGAGCTTTCTGGCATTACCACCGCCGCTATCAATATTCCGTTTATCACGGCAGATGCCACTGGCCCCAAACATCTTGACTATACTCTCACAAGAGCCAAGTTCAATGAACTGACGGCTGACCTTGTGGAAAAAACAATGGGTCCTGTCCGTCAGGCTCTGAAAGATTCCGGCTTGTCCATCAGTGAAATTGATAAGGTGCTGATGGTGGGCGGTTCTTCCAGAATCCCCGCTGTGCAGGAGGCAGTGAAATCTCTGATTGGCAAAGACCCGTTCAAGGGTATTAACCCTGATGAATGCGTTGCCATCGGTGCCGCTATTCAGGGCGGTGTACTCGGCGGTGAAGTGCAGGGGCTGCTTCTGCTGGATGTCACGCCGCTGTCCCTCGGTGTCGAAACACAGGGCGGTGTCATGACCAAGATTATCGAG
>ONUD01000031.1 GCA_900320925.1 uncultured Eubacteriales bacterium | reverse complement strand
CGGCAAGGAAGTTTCCCTTACCATGTCAAACATCGGGCAAACGTCCCCGTTGATACATCATTCTTTATTAGAAACTTGATTTCCGTGTTCTCTGAAAAATGTGCTTGCTAATTGCAAAGAAATATAGTATAATGATGAAAATGCATCAAGAAAGGGAGGCTGAAAGATGGATTTTTGGGAAAAAGAGTGTCCTGTTTGCTCAAAAGTCTTTCATGAGGGTGATGATGTTGTCGTATGCCCGAAGTGCGGTGCTCCTTATCACAGAGAATGTTATAAGGAAAAGGGAAAATGCATTTTTGTTGACCTGCATCAGTCCAAACAAAGCTGGCAGGAAGTGTATGACAAGACACCACCTAAAACAGAAAAAGAGGAAGAAATGACGGCTTGTCCGACCTGCGGAGAAAAAAACCCGAAAAATGCATTGATTTGCCAGAAGTGCGGCAATTTTCTTTCAGGGAGCCATGTACGATTCCCGTTTGACGAAAACGAAAAGGGAGAGGGATTTTCACCCGAAAATCTCCCCGAAGGATGGATGTTTGCCGGCAATCCGTTTGCACTGTTCATTGACCCGATGGGCGGCGTGGCAAAGGATGAGGACTTTGACGGTGTAAGCGGGTCGGAACTTGCCAGATATGTCAAGACCAATACCCCCTACTATATGCCCGTTTTTAAAAAAATCAAGGATACCCGCAAGGGCAGATTCAATTTTGCGGCATTCTTCTTTTTCGGAGGATGGTACCTCTACCGCAAGCAGTATTGGAAAGGAGCCATTCTGTCCCTGTTCTATTTTGCACTGGTGCTGGTGAGCTATTTCGTGACCAATCACTATGCGGCAGATTTATGGAAAGAAGCCTATGATGCCGTAACCGCCTCCGGAGTGAGTTATCCTCAGTGGATGGAAATTTTTTCATGGGCTTTGGCTCACCGTTCCTCAACGGAACTGGCTTTGATGTATTTGCCGTATTTGCTGAATCTTTTGCAGTTCGTTGTACAGCTTTTTTGCGGCTTTCTTGCCAACCGCAGCTATTTCCGACACAGCCTGAAAACCATCAGAAAGCTGAAACAGGTTAAAAACAGCGAAAATTTGATGAAAGAAATATCGGAAAACGGGGGGGTCAATACCCCTCTTGCCTGGTCGATGATGGTGTGTTACCTGATCATCCTGTTTTCATTTTCGCTGTTCTAAATATTAAAATGGAGGAGTTTTTTATGAAAGTTACCAAAGCAGTCATTCCCGCAGCCGGTCTGGGTACGAGAGTGCTTCCGGCAACCAAATCCATGCCTAAAGAAATGCTTACCATCGTTGACAAGCCCGCTATCCAATACATCGTCGAGGAAGCCGTGAATGCCGGCATCACCGACATCCTCATCATTACCAACAGGGGAAAAGGCATTATTGAAGACCATTTTGACCGCAGTCCCGAACTGGAAGAAAGACTGCTTGCTTCCGGTAAACAGGATGTATACGAGCAGGTCGTCTCTATTTCCAAGCTTGCCAATATCTGTTTTATCCGCCAGAAAGAAACCAAAGGATTGGGTCATGCCGTGAACTGTGCCAAATCCTTCGTGGGCAATGAACCGTTTGCCGTGCTGTACGGGGATGATGTCATTATCGGTGAGGATCCTGCCTGCGGTCAGTTGATTCGTGCCTATGAAAAATACGGCAAGTCCGTCGTTGGTATCAAGGCGGTGCCGGAAAAGGATATTGCCAAATACAGCTCCCTCAAAGTCGAACCGCTGGAGGACAATCTCTACCATTGTACCGATATGGTCGAAAAACCGAAAACCAAAGAAGAAGTACTGTCCCTGTATTCCATTCTCGGCAGATGTGTGCTGACTCCCGATATTTTTGACATCCTCGACCATACGCCTCCCGGTGCAGGCGGCGAGATACAGTTGACCGATGCCATGCGAACCCTTGCCCGCACGGTCGGCATGACGGGTGTGGACTACACAGGAAAACGCTATGACATGGGCGATAAATTCGGCATTTTACAGGCAACGGTGGAAATTGCCCTGAAAAATCCGCTGCTCGGTGAACCGTTCAAAAATTACCTCAAAGAGCTGGCGGCCACTTTATAACCAAAACAAATGGAATCAAGTACTGCAATCATGCAAAGCACTTGATTCCATTTTTTGATGGGGACTAAAAGATATTGTTCAGAGTGGGATATTCCACATTGGCAAAATTCCGTATCAGCAGACGGGCAGTCGAACATTCTGCCAGACACAGAGCCATCTCGTCACTATCCAAATAAGAACAGGCCGCATTGATGGTTTGTTCAATCTGGTCAAGCTTGCCGTGGGACACGAACATCAACATCATTTGCATATGGTCTTCCCATTCGTTCCTTGCCCGTTCCAAAAAAACGGCTGCTTCTTCCCTCTCCCCCCTGCGTGCATGGGACATGGATTCCAAAAGCAGGCTGTTCACGGTGTCGGCAGTATCGGTATTGAACCAAAATCCCGTTGTCACTGTGACAATGACGGCCGCCAGTACGCCCAAAGCTGCCAACAAGCGGTTCATGGTGACTGCTCCTTTCTGATCATCTGATAGTATCGGTTTTTGTCGGCAGTCATAAGAAAGACCTCCTGCAAGGCAACTCCCTCTTTTTGAAGGATACGGAACAGCCATGCTTCATCCAGACCGCACACTTTCAGGGAGGAGGCCGCCACTTCCCCGTCACTGACAATGACGGTCTGCAAGCAGTTTTCTTCTTTGCGGATATGCATATCCTTTGCCGTCAGCGGCTCATAGTCCGCCTTTTTAAAGACACTCATCTTGCCGTTCGTCTCCAGAATGGCATAGGCTACTTCACTGATGTCAAACACATCTTTCTGACGGAGCTGTTCATACAAGTCCTCTGTACTGATACGCAGCTGCTTCATTGCCTGCTGGTCGACGGTTCCCTCATTGATGACAATAACGGGCTTGCCACAGATGAGCTGCCGTATACTTGCTCTTTTCAGCATCAGATAGGAAATGCCTATCTCACATACCAGCAATACCATGATGGGAATGATACCGCTTAACATCGACTGGTCGGTGTCCTGCATGGGAATGGACGCAATGTTGGACATCAGCAGCGTAATGACCAATTCACTGGTCTGCATTTCACTGATTTGTCTCTTCCCCATCATCCTCACGGCAAAAATAATGATCACATACAGCAGAACTGTCCTGATTGCTGCAATCATCATACTGCATCCCTCCTCGGCTGTCACTATTGTTCCCTTTCCAAAGAAAATTATACCAATCCGTGAAGGTATTGATTTTCCCGATGAAAGACAATTTGGGTTGCTTGACAGGGATATTCCTTTGTGATATAATGATGATATTCAAAATTAAGGAGGATATTGTAAATGAAATGGGTCAAAAATCTCGCTGTTATCCTATCGGCTGTCATTGCAGTTTTTTGTGCTTCTGCCGTGGCAGTCAGTGCCGTTCCGCTGGGTGCTTCTACGGAGGATATGCCCTTTACCGTGACGGCCGGTACCCCTGTGGAACTGACAAAAGCCATCAATGAAAATCTCACCGCCATACTCTCAATGGAAGCCGATGCCCTGCCCGCAGGCAATTATTACTTCCGTGCCCGTATACTGGCAGATGCCGCTCTGGAACAGCTGTTCCTTGATGCCGCTGCACAACGCTCAGACATTGGGTATCGTGAAGAGGACAGTGACGGTAATTTGGTAAGCGAATGGCACTATTATGTCAATGATATGGATATCGAAGAAGTAAACCGCTATGAACTGGTAGAAGTCGGTATTTTCGATGAAGACGGTAATGCCGTCTATCCGCCCGATGGAAAAGGGGCTTATGTACAAATCGCGGATACGGATGGAAATATATTTTATACGAATATATATTTTGAAAAAGATGGCAAATTGGAGGCTGGGGATTTGATCATTTCTGATTACTACAATCAGACCCGCTTTGTTATCGCCGATGTCAGACATCAGGAACCCAGCGAACCTATTGCCCCCCCGCCAGTTGACTCTGAACCCGACACTACCGATGTTGTGGATGAGGATTCTTCCAAAGGCAGTTCCGTTACGTCAACAGAATCTACGAACACGACTCCCTCCAATACAACTTCTAACAATTATACCCCCTCTAACAACACTACCCCAACGGGTGACCAGAGTGCCGCTTCTGCCGTGACAATGGCTGTGATACTGCTCTCTTCACTTTCCGTTTCTCTGGCATTGACCACACGCAGGAAACACTCCCGCTGATAAAATAAACAGCAGATACAACTTGTAAACAGTCTGTATCTGCTGCTATTTTTTTACTCTTCACTTTTGGAAAGCGATTGCAGAGCGGCAAGTGTCAGCAGGAAACCCGCAATGACAGCGGCGATGGCGGTGACACCGAGCCATGACAGGAAAAGCTGTACGGCTGCCCACAGTATGGCACTTTCTGCTGCCCACAGTACCATGACCGCCAAGGGCAGGAGAGTGGTTCTTTTCAGAACCGCCGATACCCACAGTCCCCATGATGCCGAAGCAAGGATGACAAGCAAAAGCATGACCAGTGTATCGGCAAAGGGATCCGGCAGCAACAGAGATTTTTGTCCGGAAAAGCCCGTGGCAAACCATATCACAGCGGTCATTTCCGCCGACTGCACCACCGCAAACAACACCTGCAAGACATATTTAGTCAGCAGGTACAGCGGTGGCTTCAAGGCTCCTGCACAACACTCCCTGCGTACAATGACCCGTTCCTCGCAGATGGCGGATATGGCATTCAAGGCACCCATCCATGCCGCTGCTGCCAGCATGGCAATGACGGTATATGCCTTGGGGACAATGTACATCAATCCGCCAAAAAACAGTGGCTGCAACAACAGCAAAATTAATCGCATGACACTGCCCTTGAACAGCAGTTCAAAATGACGCTGCAACAGTGTCAGGAATTGTTTTTTACGGTTCATCTTGGGTTTCAGCTTTGACCGCACCCGTTCACGGGGCTGTGCAGAGAAAGAAAAGTAATTCCGATACTCTTCCGACCAATTATCAGCCTGTTCTTTGAGGAGGTGCTGTATCTCCGTCACGCTCTCGGTGTCAAAGAACATTTTGGCTTCATCGAGTGTCCCGCAGAAGCAGATTTTGCCGCCGGCACCCATAAACAGGATTTTGTCAAACAGTTCCAGTCGTCTTGGCTTGTCCATGACGATGACCATGGTTTTGGCGAACATTCTGGCAATGTCCCGCAGCATATACAGCAGACCCCTTGCCTCCTCGTCATCCAAACCGGCAAACGGCTCGTCTAACATCAGAATACTCGGATTGCCCAGCAGTTCCATGGCAATATCGGCACGCTTGCGGACATCCTTTGGCAGTTCTTCCACGGTTGTATCCGCATAAGAGATGATTTGCAGGGTATCCAGTACACTGTCGATACGCCTGTCAAGCTCCTTGTCCTGCACATCGTCATAGGATTTCAGCTTCATGGCATAGGTCATGCAGGTTTTGAGCGTGAGTTGGTCATGCAGGACACTTTCTTTCGGGACGTATCCCACTGCTTCCCGCAGCATGTCAATATTGCCCGGCAAGTCCAGACCATTCAAATAGACTTCTCCCGTTTTCAGGTGGTGTTCCGAGCCTTTCATCACATTGAGCAGGGCATTTTTTCCTGCATTGGTTCCGCCGACAATGGCAGCAAATTCATTGCCGTCAATGCGGAAGCTGACATCATCCAGTACCTTTTTGCCCCAGGCATTCTTTTTGACAATGTGGTGCAGTTCCATGTTGGCACCATCAAACACCTTTTTGTAAATCAGGAAGCTGTTGAAATAAATCATGGTAAAATGCAGGATCTGGATATAATCGCAGTTGCGGAGAACCTGTTCATGTTCCACCTCTCTGCCGTTGACAAAGGTACGCTTATTGCCGTACACGTATAACATATCAATGTTACCCTTTTCAGCGGGCAGGATCTCAGCATGACGGCGGGAAATGCCAAAATGATTCAGTACAATGCTGGACTCCCGACTTCTTCCGATGGTGACGCCTTTTTCGATATTGGCTTTAAGGTATTCACTTTCCCCCTTGTTGTCTGCCACGATCACCAGCACCGCATCGCCCAGACGCAGAACCGTATCCTGTCCCTCTTTCTTGTAATATTTCATACTGGCAAGCTTGGAAAAAGCCGTATTGTTGTACATAAAAGAGCCTTCACGGCTGTCATTATCGGCAAAGTACAGCTTATCGTTTCTCAGATTGATCCGCAGGTGGATTTTGGAGATGGTATTGGATTCCACTAAAATATCAGCACCGCCCGAACCGATGGTAATTTCACGTTTCTGAAATTCCTCGGTGTGGTATTTTCTGACAAGGTCTCCCTCGACAATATACAAGGTATAGCCTTTTTCGTTCAATATGTTCAACCTCCTTTGATATCATTATATATCATGTCTCCCAAAATTGCAACGCAAAAAGACCGACAACCACGGAAATCAAGTTTTGATTGATTTCCGTGGTTGCCTTTTCATGTCCGGAAAAACAGCAAAAAATTTATTGCAGGCTGATTTTCAGCAATTCTCTTGCCTTGGAAAGACGGCTTTTGACCGTACCCTCAGGGATATGCAGAATGTCTTTGATTTCCTTCACGGAAAATTCTTCCATGTAATACAGCACAATGACCTCCCGCTGTTTCAGGGGAAGCCGTTCCAGTGCCATTTTGACATCAAGATTGATTTCAGAAGAGGGGTCTGCCGTTTCTATGTAATCCTGTATATCGACAAAGCGTTTTTTGGCATTCAGTTGTTTATTGCAGACATTGATGAGGATTCTTACCAGCCATGTTTTGAAAAACGCTTCATTTTTGAGGGTGTCCTGCTTTTCGTAAGCCGCAAGGATCGCCGTCTGAACGGCGTCCTCGCAGTCACTTTCATTTTTCAGCATGGACATGGATACCCTGTAAAGGGTCTGTTCACTTTTAAGGACAAGCTCCGTAAACATTTCCTTTGTCATGCCGAACACCTCACTCTTTCACCTTCACCATATAATTTTGATACAAACTTTGAGAAGCATCAACGGCAGAAATGG
>ONUD01000029.1 GCA_900320925.1 uncultured Eubacteriales bacterium | reverse complement strand
CGTGTTATTCGTATTGTAGCCTTGTGCCGTCACCCATTTGGTGTCATAGCTTTTCTTGTAGTATACAGCATAGGTGCAGTTTGTTTTATTGCTCTTGGCATTTACCGTTATTGTCTGTCCCAACACGATTTCCTCGGCAGAAAGCACTGAGGTATTCGTCAGTACAGACGCCACAAACGGTATATCATAGGTATCTGCATAAGTCTCCGCATAGCTGCCTGTTGTACCATAGATTGTCAAGCGTGAACAGCCGGAAAATGCATCGTAATATATATAAGTCACGCTGGAGGGGATTTCTATGCTTTTTAGGTTGTCACAGTTGCAAAATGCAGACTCGCCTATATAAGTCACGCTGTCGGGAATGACAATGCTTTTCAAGTTTGTACAGCCCCAAAATGCACAACGGTCTATTTTCGTCACGCTGTCGGGGATGACGATGCTTGTCAAGTCTGTACAGCCGTCAAATGTAAGCTCGCTGATTGCAGTCACACCGTTTCCTATGGTGACGCTTGCCAAGCGTGTACACTCCACAAATGCAGACTGGCCTATTTTCGTCACGCTGTCGGGGATGACGATGCTTCTCAAGTTGCTACAGTTGTAAAATGCATAACCGCCTATTTTCGTCACGCTGTCGGGGATGGTGATGCTTCTCAAGCCTGTACAGCTCCGAAATGCCTCATAATCTATTGTATTCACGCTGGAGGGGATTTTGACGCTTGTCAAGCCGGTACAGCTGTAAAATGCCTGACTGCCTATATCGGTCACGCTGTCGGGGATCACGATGCTTGTCAAACTTGTACAGCCGTAAAATGTTCCGTAATCTATATAAGTCACACCGTTTCCTATGGTGATGCCGGTCAAGCCGGTACAGCTGTAAAATGCCTGACTGCCTAAATCAGTCACACTGTTAGGGATCGTGATACTGGTCAAGCCTCTACAGCTGTAAAATGCCTGACTGCCTATATAAGTCACACTGTTAGGAATCGTGATACTTGTCAAGCCGGTACAGCCGTTAAATGCCTTGCTGCCTATATAAGTCACGCTGTCGGGGATGATGATGTTTTTCAGAGATGTACAGTTTTGAAATGCTTCCTGGTCGATTTCAACCACGCTTTTTCCGTTGATTGTACTTGGGATGGTAACATTTCCGCCTTTGCCTGTGTACCCTGTGATCGTGACGGTGGTGTCATCAATCATTTCGTACTTTAAATCACCGTACTTCTCTTCGGCACTGACAGGAACGCTTGTGCCTATGTAAGGGCCGATGGCGGTAAAACCTGTACCGCACAGCATAGCCGCTGACAGTGTAACGGCACCGAACTGCCGCAAAAGTTTGCTGATTTTCATAAAAAATCCCTCCAAAAATAAAATTTGATAGTTATAGTATATACCTGTTTTTTTGATATGTCAACCAAAAATTCCCGACCCTAAAGAGAGTCGGGAACGAAGGATTATTTCTGAACGAGAGCCATGGTATCTCTTGCAATGACGAGTTCCTCGTTGGTGGGGATGACAAAAACATCAACGGTGGAGTCGGGGGTAGAGATTTTGCCCTCCACGCCGCGGGTGGCTTTGGCATTGAGGTCAGCGTCCACCTTGACACCCATGTAGGCAAGCTGGTTGCAGACGTTGATACGGTGGGAACACTGGTTCTCACCGATACCGGCGGTGAACACGATGGCATCTACACCGCCCAAAGCCGCCGTATAACTGCCGATATATTTGAGAATCTGGTATTCCAGAATGTCAATGGCAAGCTTTGCACGCTCGTTACCGCTCTCAGCGGCGGCGGTAACGTCACGGTCATCGGACGATACACCCGATATGCCAAGGAAGCCTGATTTTTTATTCAGGAGGGTATCCATTTCAGCCGGGGAGAGATGTTCTTTTTCAGCGATGAACGTCACCACAGAGGGGTCAAGGGAGCCTGTTCTGGTACCCATCATGATACCGTCAAGGGGGGTCAGACCCATGCTGGTATCAATGACTTTGCCGTCCTTGATAGCGGTAATGGAAGAGCCGTTGCCAAGGTGGCAGGTAATGATTTTGAGGTCTTTGATATCCTTGCCCATGAGTTCTGCACAGCGACCTGATACATAGCGGTGAGAAGTACCGTGGAAGCCATAGCGGCGGACGGCATACTTTTCATAGTACTCATAAGGTACGGGATAAGTAAAGGCTTTGGGGGGCATAGTGGAGTGGAAAGCGGTGTCGAACACCACGACTTCCGGCACTTCTGTACCGAACACATCCATACAAGCCCTGATCCCCTGCACATGGGCGGCATTGTGGAGCGGAGCAAGGGGAATCAAGCTTTCAATACCCTTGATCACCTCTTCGTCAACGAGTGTGGATTCACTGAACAAGGCACCGCCCTGCACGACTCTATGACCGATGGCAGAAACCTCGTCAAGATTCTTGATAACACCGTACTCATTGCTGAGCAGGGCATTTTTAATTTGGACAAAGGCCTCGGTATGGTTGTTCATGACCACATCGGTTTCATACACTCTGCCGTCACCGGTAGTATGCTTAAAGTGACCGCCCGCACCGATTCTTTCACAGTTCCCTTTTGCGATAACGCTTTCGTCCTCCATGTCGATAAGCAGATACTTCATGGAAGAGCTTCCTGCATTGATGACCAGTATTTTCATTTGCTGATAACCTCCTGATTTTTGATTGCAAAAAATTATTTCAATGATATAATGATACTACAAACATCGGATAAATTCAATATTTTTTGTCAAATTTATTAAGGAGATTCGGAAAATGAACATCTGGTCAGTGATATGTGAATACAATCCGTTTCATAACGGTCATCAATACCTGCTTTCCGAGATGAAAAAAAGCGGTGCGGAAGCGATTGTATCATGCATGAGCGGAAATGTTGTGCAAAGGGGAGATTTTGCCCTGTATGATAAGTATGTCCGTACCCGCACTGCTTTGTTGAACGGTGCGGATTTAGTGATAGAGTTACCTGTGACATATGCTTGTGCGGGGGCAGAGAAATTTGCCTACGGAGGAACATTTCTTTTGGAGGCAACAGGCTGCATAGATACGTTGTGTTTCGGAAGCGAGTGCGGTGACATGGAGCGATTGAAGCAAGCCTGCCAAGCCATCACCGCTCCCGACCTTGCCGACAGGGTAAAGCACTATCTTTCGCTGGGACAGCCATTTGCCAAAGCCCGTGAAAATGCCGTTGCCGACAGTGATAAGACGTTGGCGGAAGTGTTGCGTTCGCCCAATAACATTCTGGGCATTGAGTATCTCAAAGCCCTTCCTTCTGCCATCAAGCCCCTGACATGGAAGCGTATTGGTTCGGCACATGACAGCATGACGCCTTGCGGTGAGATTGCTTCCGCCACAATGATTCGGGAAAGGCTTGTCAGGGGAGCGGATTGTCGGGCATACCTCCCCGAACCGATTACAGCAGAGATGCACCTGCTTTCCCAAGTGGAAACGGCTGTCTTATATCGGTTGCGGATGATGGAAGTGTCGGATTTTGCCCGGCTTCCCGACATCAGTGAGGGACTGGAGAACCGCCTGTACCATGCTGTCAGGCAGGGATGTTGTCTTGCAGAGGTTCTGACGCTTGCCAAAGCAAAGAGGTACTCTCTTGCCAGATTACGGCGTCTGATTTTGTATGCCTTTTTAGGCATTTCCAAAGAGGACACTGCCATTCCTCCGCAATACATCAAAGTCCTCGGCTTCAATGCCAAAGGCAGGGAAGTGCTTCGTATCATGCGGAAAACAGCCCGACTGCCCGTTATCATGCGGTATGCCGATGTCAAAAAACTCTCTCCGACAGCCCAATACCAGTATGCCCTTGAAAGCCGCTGTGATGATATTTATGCCCTGTCAGGCAGGACGGTGGCTTCCTGCGGTCAGAACCTGACAGCAAATGCCATTATCCTATAAAAAACTGTACAATCTGATTTTTTCTGTTGTGTTTTCGGGAAAAGTGGATTATAATAGAGATTGCTGTAATGTTTTGAAGGAAAGGAATGGAAGAATGAACTGGACAGAGATCACCGTGCAGGTCAATACACAGGATATTGACACTGCCGAAAGCATTGCCCACATGACGGTACCTTATGGGATCTATATTGAAGATTATTCCCATCTGGAAGAGGAGGTATTGGAAATTGCCAATATTGACCTGATTGATGAGGAACTGCTCCAACAGGACAGAACCAAAGCGAAAATACACATCTATATCAGTCCTGAAGAAAATCCTTATGAAGCCGTTTCTTTTTTGAAAGAGCGGTTTGATGCCGAAGGGATTCCCTATGAAGTGGCAATGGGCGACTGCGATATTGAGGGGTGTCTGGAGAACTGGAAGAAATATTTCCACCCCATGAAGATTGGTGAAAAACTGCTGATACGTCCTGTATGGCGTGATGATTACGAGCCGGAGGGACGGGTCATACTACATCTGGAACCCGGTGTGGCATTCGGAACCGGTACGCACGAAACGACCCGACTGTGCCTTGAAGCGTTGGAAGAATTTGTCACTCCCGACTGCACGGTGCTGGATGTTGGCTGCGGCAGCGGTATTTTATCGGTAGCCGCCCTGCTGCTGGGGGCAAGGTCGGCGATTGGTATTGACATTGACGAACTGGCCGTCAAGGCTTCCATGGAAAATGCACGGCTGAACCATGTGGAGGACAGGTACAAGGCTGTCAAGGGCAATCTTGCCGATGAAGTCAGCGGCTGTTTTGACATCATTACTGCCAACATTGTGGCGGATGCCATCATCCTGCTGTCTGCCGACATTGAGAAGCATATGCACGATAAAAGTATCTATATCATGAGCGGGATTATTGATTCACGGGTACAAGACGTTCTGTCTGCCCTTCCCGACAGTCTGGAAATCATGGCACAAAAGGAAGAAAAAAATTGGCTTTGCCTTATCGCAAGGAGGAAATCATGATGAAAAAAAATAAAGACACATCCAACCTGATTTTTTCGGCATTTCTGGTCACGGCATTTGTGATATGTTCCTATTTTTTCTCCATCCTGATACAGGACTCCGCCGCATTGACTGACCATGCCAAACTCATGTTTACTGCCGCCGTGTATGCGGTTTTTGGGTTAGTCCTGTTCTATGCCACAAGAGTGGGAGACGGCAAGCAGGTGAAACGCTTTTCCCTTTCCACACTGCTGATTATGGTAATCCCCGCTTTTTATATCATGATGGCGGGGATTGCACCCAATCTGCCCTTCTCGGAGCAGATACAAGCCCATTCTCAAATCACAACATTCGCTGCGTTTGCTTTCGGCTACGGCATTCCCTATACATTCCTCAGCGGTTATGAATTGGAGCGTCCCCGTCCCGAAGAAACAACAAAACCGGTTGAAGAAACGGCTGAGGCATTGGAAGAGCCTTTGACGGACAGCGAAGAAGAAACTAATGAAGGAGACGAATAATCATGTCAGATTGTACACACGATTGCAGTTCATGCAATGAAAACTGTGCTTCCAGAGAAGCCGATTTCACCGAAAAGCTGAACGCCTACAGCCATGTCAAAAAAGTGATTGGTATTGTCAGCGGCAAGGGCGGTGTCGGCAAATCTATGGTCACCTCCCTGCTGGCAGTCATGTTCAACAGGAAAGGCTATGATACTGCCGTCCTGGACGCGGATATTACAGGCCCGTCCATTCCCAAAGCCTTTGGTATCACCGAAAAAGCTTACGGCTCTGAACAGGGCATCCTGCCTGCTGTCACCTCTTCAGGCATCAAACTGATGTCGGTCAACCTCCTGTTGGAGAACGACACCGACCCCGTCATTTGGCGGGGACCCGTGCTGGCAGGTACCGTCAAGCAGTTCTGGTCGGATGTGGTATGGGGAGAAGTCGATTATATGTTTGTGGATATGCCGCCCGGAACGGGAGATGTCCCGCTGACCATCTTCCAGTCCCTGCCGCTGGACGGTATCATCATTGTGACCTCTCCGCAGGATCTGGTATCCATGATCGTGCAGAAAGCCGTCAAAATGGCACAAATGATGAATGTGCCGATTCTGGGCATTATTGAGAATATGAGTTCCTTTGTCTGTCCCGACTGCGGCAAGGTACACTATCCGTTCGGAACAAGCCGCCTTGAGCATGTGGCAGAGGAATATTCCCTTGACATTCTGGGACGTTTGCCCATTGACCCTGCTCTTGCTGCTGCCTGCGACAACGGCAAAGCGGAAAGTATCCTGCAAGCCGATGCAGAGAATGCTGCCGGCAAGCTGGAATCCCTCATCGGAAAACTGGTATGAAAAAAAGCAGTCTGTTGCGATACAGACTGCTTTTTGTTTACAGTACCATGCCCAGCATCGAGATGACACTATAGGAGATAAAAACAACCGTCGTAGACAGGGAAAATGCCAGCACCATGCCGGAAATGCCATAGGTTACAGCTTTTTTAGCATGGAATTTTTTGGTGCCAAGACCGAGGAACAATGCCCCAATGAGGATCAGCGGCATGGCATAGCGTATCTGTTCCGTGCATTCATAGGGATATTGCAGGCAAAAGTGGTAGTAGGAAACCAGAAAGACCGCATACATCACGCCCCAGAATACCCTGTCGATTCCCTTGACAGGGTTCTTGCCGAACAGGATCCACACCATCATAACAAGAGCCGCTGCCGCCACTGCCACTGTTGTCCACAGTGTCACATAACCCGGCCAGTCTCCTAAAATGAACCGCAAAATGCCTACATCGGAAGCCGAGCTTTTGATGAGGGCAATGAGCGGATTGTATTCGTTGAAGGCATTGAAATATTCCCTGCAATTCTGGTAGGGATTGGCAAGCTGACCGAAACTGAAATCAAACAGCCTTTGCAGTGTTCCCTCAGGAATGTACTGGATAGGGTCGGGGCTTGGAGGAACATAGCCCAGCGGTACACCGAAACGAATCAGATTGCGGAAGCTCCAGTACAGTGACAGCGGTGCCGCCACTGCCAGAAATGCCGCCATCTGACCGCAGTACCGCCAAAAACAGCGGTACTCCTTTTCTTTGAGCCTGCCAAGGAGTGCATACAGGAAAATCACGGCAATGGGTACTGCCATCAGTGCCGCCGACAGCTTTGACAGCATTCCCAGACCAAAGCACAAGGCAATTTTCAGTATATTTTTGGCAGTCGGACACTTTCTCCAACGCAGTGTATACAGCACACTCAGCAGCATGAACATCACCGAAAGCATATCATTATTGACTAAGATGCCGACATAGAAAAAAGCAGGCGAGAAGGCAATCACTGCCGTTGCCAGTATCAAAGGCAGCTTTCTCAGTTTCATTTCCCTGAAAATCAGGTACGAACATACTATGGACATCATGGTATAAAGCAGATTCGGGTATTGGATGTTGTAGACGGCAACCCGCAGATTGACACCGCACCATGTTTGCAGCCGCAGCAAAAAGGCTTCAATCAAATGGTGCAGGGGAGGGTGGTAGTACTGCCATTTTTCACGGGGATCAAACTGAGCGGGAACGAAATAGTGTTCATACAGGTATTCGATATAGCCTGCATGGCCGTCACCGTTGGTAAAGAAGCGTCCCATATCCCATGAGGCAAGATTGTACTTTCCTGTCATCATCACCAGCAAATGCAGTACGGCTCGGAACAGCAGTATGACCAGTATGACCCTGCTGACCGACCACTTTTTGCGGATACTCAGCACGATACAATAAAGAATCAATGCCCCTGTCAGAAACAGGAACGGTACCATTTCATTGCGGGAACGCACGGCAGGACTGCTTTTTACATGAAAAAATGTATACATCATGATACCTGCATACCCGACTGCCCCTAACAGATATAAAGGAGCTTTTTGTTTGTCTTTCGGCACTTTCCGAATCCGTTCTCGTTTTTTCGCCCAACCATAAGCCCCTGCCCCCGATAATGCCATGGCAGACAGGTAGCATATTGTCACATCTCCGTCCATCTGGAACCATCCGAATGACAGGAATAAAAACAGCCATCCGAGAAAAGTACTGATAAAAGGATGTTTTTTGATCATTTCCATCCGTTTCACACTCCTCATTCATCTGTTTTCAGTGTATCATCATTGTCAAACTCTGTCAATGGACAAAAAGAAAAAATCCCTTTCTTTATCAGAAAGGGCAAAAAACTGACAGACAGTTTTTTATAGAGTGAGGAGGAGCCATTACTTTGAAACGGTCAGTGTCAAATAAATTTTGGCAACTGTGCCGGAGGAGTCTTTCACTTTAATGCAGACATCATAGGTGGGAGCGGCGGCAGGCTGGAATGTCACTTTGGAATTGGCAGCATAATCCTGTGCGGTCACCCATGAAGAAGCACTGGCTCTCTTGTAGTAGACAGCATAGTTGTAGTAACCTGAACCGCCCGCCGCCTTGCAGTTGGCAACGGCGGTATTACCGAGTGTGAGTGCCGTGGAAGCGAGAGAAGATTGGTTGGTCAGTGCCTGTGACACGGAAGCGGTCAGATAGACCTTGGCAACCGTACCGCCGGAATCCTTGACCTTGATGCAGACATCATAAGCAACTGCTTTGGCCGGCTTGAAAGTGACCGTGGCATTGGAGGAAAAGCCCTGTGCGGTTGTCCACTTGGTGTCGGTGGTTTTCTTGTAGTAGACGGCATAGGTGTAAGTACCCGTACCGCCGGAAGCCTTGCAGTTGGCTGTCAGCGTATTGCCCAGGGTAATGGAGGAAGAAGCCAGTGTGGAGCTGTTGACAAGAGCTGCTGATGACTGCTTGGTGGTGACGGTGATGGTCAAGGCACTTGTGACCTTGGTTACTCGGTACAGATTGGTTGATATTTCTTTCAGATTCTTGTAGCCGCCGCTGACGGTTACAGAATCCAGTTCATAACCGTCCTTCAGCACGACAGCAAAATTCACCTGTCCTTCACCCGTACTGTCGGGCAAGCCGGTATCACTGTTTCTGGAAACGGCCGTTTTGGCATTCACCGTGCTGACGGAGGTATTATCCTGTGTATTGTAGACATTGACGGTTGCACCGCTGTCCGTAGAGAAAGTAACTTTGTAACCCTCATCGGGTACTACCACTGTATCATCGTGACCGTCACAATTGGCAGAAACCGTCATGGGAATGGTTTTATATTCCACGGCACCGCAGTCCTGACAGGTATAGAGCATTTTGCCTGTGGAAGAAGCCGAGGCTGTCGTGATGACCTTTCCGCTGTTCCAGTT
>ONUD01000138.1 GCA_900320925.1 uncultured Eubacteriales bacterium | reverse complement strand
GCCTGTTTTCGGGGGGAGCCGTAGTAGTTGCCGCAGTAGGGGGCATATTCTAAAAAGCCGTCCTCTGCAATCATTTGTTCAAACTGTTCTTTTGTTACAAAATGGTACTCTACACCATCTTTCTCATAGTCACGGGGCTGTCTTGTGGTAGCCGACACGGACAGCTCTGCACCGCCGTTTTTCAGCAGTTCTTTGACCACGGTACCCTTTCCTGTTCCCGCAGGTCCCGAAATGACGACCAAAAGTCCTTTTTTCTCCATATTCATTCCTCCGTTTCATTGGTATCATTGATACGGTGTGCCACCGTTTCCGGCTGCACGGCTGACAGCACTACATGGTCGCTGTCAGTCACAATCACTGCCTTTGTCTTGCGTCCGCAGGAAGCGTCAATCAGCATTCCCTTGTCACGAGCCGTCTGCACCATGCGTTTGACGGGTGCGGCATCAGGGCTGACGATGGCAATGATTCTGGCGGAAGAAATCATGTTTCCGTAACCGATATTGACAAGCTGCAACACAATTCCCCCCGTCATTCAATATTTTGGATCTGTTCCCGTATTTTTTCAATTTCCCCCTTGATGTCCACGACCTTGTGGGCAAGCTCTGCATCGCACACTTTAGAACCGATGGTATTGGCTTCCCGGTTCATCTCCTGCACGATAAAGTCCAGCTTTCTGCCTACCGGCTCCGACAGGGACAGCATGGCTTCCAACTGTTCAAAATGACTGCGAAGCCGAACGGTTTCCTCTGCCACAGCGGTCTTGTCGGCAAAAATGGCGGCTTCTGTCAGCATTCTCTGGGGGTCGATGGTGGTATCTGCCAGCACCTCTTTGAGCCGTTCATACAGCTTGCTTCTGTATGCTTCCACGGTCTGCGGGGAGCGTTCCTCCACCTCTGCCACAATTGCCATGATATGCCGTCCACGCTGGAGGACATCTTTTTTCAGTTTTTCTCCTTCACGTTCCCGCATTTCCAGAAAGCTTTTCAATGCCTGTGTTCCTGCTGTTTTCACAATGGCGGTAAGCTGTTCTTCATTTTCGGGAGGCTTGCTGACGGTAAAAATATCCGGATAGCCTGCCAGTGAGGATACCCCCATATCATTTGGCAAATCGTATGTATTTTCCAGTTCTTTGAGTGCTTTCATATAGCCTGCCGCCAGGGAATGGTTGATTCTGACATCGGCAGCTACCGTGTCATCGGCTTCCACCGACACGTACACATCTACTTTCCCTCTTGTCACCACACCTGTCAGCAATTCCTTGATGCTTTCTTCCAGAAAGCCGCAGCCTCTTGGCAAGCGGCACTGCAATTCAAAAAAGCGGTGGTTGACCGACTTGATTTCAAAGACTGTCCGTCTGCCCCCGACCACTCCTTCAAAGCGTCCGTAGCCTGTCATACTTCTTATCATTTTATCATCTCAGTCCATCAGATTTTATCTCTATTCTAAAGCTTTGCGAAACGCTTGTCAACACGCTTCCAAAAATATCCTTCAATCTTTGTGAGTTTTACACAAAAAACCAAAACTTCTGGCACGGGAAACACAATTTATTTTGTCCGCTTTCCGTCAACACTATTGTATGAGGAGGTGGAAACTATGAAGAAAAAAATGGAACGTCTGTTTCATGGTCTGGCACTGTTCTGCACGGTTTCAGCAGCCATTCTTTTTTCCCTGTGTGCCATGACCGCCTATCTCACACCCTCACGCATGAATGTTACAGCCGCGGACGGACAACTGGTGACAGGCAGTTTTCCCCTTTCTCTGCAATACGAGGAACAAAGCAGTGCCTATTCCGGGGAGATCCTGCTGTTCGGGAGCGTTCCCGTCAAGCAGGTGGATGTCCGTATCACGGAGCGTCCCCATGTCATTGTCGGCGGCACACCGTTTGGCATCCGTATCTATACGGAGGGACTGGTCGTGTCGGAAACCTCCTGCATCGGGGAAGAAGATCCTGCTGCGAAAGCAGGGATCCGATGCGGGGACATTCTCCTCACGGCAGACGGCCGTAAACTGACCAACAATGAAGAACTGCTCAAAGCGGTGGAACACAGCGGTGGGGAGCCGCTGACCATTACCGCCCTGCATGACCAAAAAGAGTATGTGACCCAAATTACCCCCGTTTACAGCACGGAACAGCGGCAGTACCGTATTGGGCTGATGGTGCGTGACAGTTGTGCCGGTATCGGCACCATGACATTCATTGACCCTGAAACCGGCAGCTTTGCCGGACTCGGACATGGTATCTGTGACAGCAAAAGCGGCAGTCTGATGCCGCTGGAAAACGGTGATATTGTGCAGGCAGATATTATCGGCGTGGAAAAAAGCACCTGCGGCACTCCCGGTTCCCTGAGCGGCTGCTTCCGTGATACCAAACCGCTCGGGACTCTGATAGCCAACAGTGAACAGGGAGTGTATGGGACACTCTCTGCATGGGAACAGCGTGCCACGCTCCCCGTGGCATTCAAGCAGGAGGTGCAGCGGGGAAAGGCACAGCTTCTGACAACCGTTGATGAAAGCGGTGTACACGCTTATGACATCCTGATTGAGGATATCAGCTACAACAATGTCAATGCTTCCAAGAACATGACCATCCGTATTACCGATCCACAGCTTCTTGAAAAAACCGGCGGCATTGTCCAAGGCATGAGCGGCAGTCCTATTCTGCAAAACGGCCGCTTCGTGGGAGCAGTGACGCACGTATTTGTCAACGACCCTTCGGGGGGATATGCCATATTCGCCGAAAATATGATTTCTTTCAACAAGACCCTTATGCAAAACCGCCTAAATTTAGCTGCCTGAATTTGTTGAATAAGCCCCAAATTTTAAAAATTACAAAATAGCTATTGCCAAATTTACCAATTTATGGTAATATAACATCATCACAAAATACTAATGGGGGATTTCATATGAAAAACAGGTTTAAAATTCTGATTGCGGAAGATGCTGCCGAATTTCAAACGGACTCGTCAGATATTTTTGCCGAAAAGGGATTTGAGGCAAGATTCTGCGAAAAAGACGGCAGTAAGGTCGTTGAAAGTATCCACTCGTTTGCTCCTGACATCGTGCTGATGGATATGTTCATGAGCAGCATTGATGGCGTAGGGGTGATGCGTTCGATCAAGAAAATCGAGGACGGAAATATACCTGTATTTGTCATCATCTCAAGCTTTGACAGCTCCATGCTGGAAAGGGAAGCTCTCAGTGCAGGAGCTGCCTACTATGTGATCAAACCGTTCCGTCCATCGGATCTGTTGGAGAGGATCTCCGAACTGATGCGGTGCTGTGCAGAGGAGCAGCCTCGAAAAGGCGATGTTTACAGTCTTGACCGTGAACTGGAAATCACCATCACCGATATTCTCCATCAGATTGGTGTACCTGCCCATATCAAAGGCTATCACTACCTGCGTGACTCCATCATCATGTCCGTCAAGCACCCGGAAATTATCAATGCCGTCACCAAGGAATTGTACCCGTCCGTCGCCAAAAAGTACGAAACAACCTCTTCACGGGTAGAACGAGCCATCCGTCATGCCATTGAAGTGGCGTGGGACAGAGGTGACGTAGACGTACTGAATTCCTACTTCGGCTACACCATCCACAACAGCCGCGGCAAACCAACCAACAGTGAATTTATTGCCATGATCTCCGACCGCCTGCGGCTCCGAAAGAAAATTGCCTGACACATCCAACAATCCCCCTGCTTTGTATCATGCAAGGCAGGGGGATTTTGTTCAGATATTGTCATTGCGGATGGTTTCGATGATGTTCTGGCTGCGGATTTTGCGGATGGACACGACCATGATGAGCCATATGACCAGTGCCACGGCGGCAATCGTCAAAAGCAAAGGAATCCACGGGAAGGTATATGTCACGACCTGGCTGGATTGCAGGAGCAGCCTGTAAGCACCATACCCGAGCAGAAGTCCCAGCGGCAAGCCGATGAACAGTGCCTTGGAAGTATAGAAGAAGCTTTCCAGGGTAATCATGCGGTCAAATTCGGCATTGGTCATGCCAATGGAACGCAGGGCGGCAAATTCTTTCTGACGGAGGTTCATGTTGGTGTGGATGGTGTTGAATACATTGGTCAGACCGATCAGGGTAATCATACCGATGAAGCTGTAAACAAAGAACTGGACAATAAAAGATACAGCATTGACGGCAGCAACTTCTTTGGCAGCATTGTCAATGCTGGTAATGCCCATGTCTTCCAAAGCTGCTTCCGTTGCATCGGAATCGGTGGAGTAAAGATTCACATAGCTTCCGTAAAAAGAATCCAGACTTTCAATATTTTCCATGAGCCAGTCGGAATCCACGATAATGCATGAATCCATATTCCAAATCGTTTGGTAAGAATCTAATACATTCATGGTGTCGGGTGTGATTTCGGCTCCGATGGTGATGGGAAAGATTTTTCCGTACTGCTCCATGTCAAATTCAAATTCTTCATCCATCTTCTTCCATTCATCATAGAAGTAAGCATATCGTGACTGCAAATTCAGGACAGTACCCTCGATATTTTTGAATATCACTTTCGGTACTTCCTTCCAACCGCTGAAATCACCTTTTTCATCGAACTGCTGTTCCTCAAGAATCTTAAAATTGACGAGGATGGCTTTTCCGTTCATTTCCGATTCGGTCTTGCCGAGGGATTCGCAGATTTTTTGGAACGTCCCCTTGTCCACCGTAGTGATATTAAAAATCGGGGACAAAACACCCTCACGTTCTCCCTCATCTGCCAGTATGCCGTAGGTATCGCCGTCAAATACCCACTGTTCTTTGGAAATGGGGGCAATGTAGGACATAGCAGAAGCAGCATAGACAGCTTCTGTCACTTCATCCCTGTCAGCGATTTCATCAAACTGACGCAAAGATCTTTTGACATATTCTTTTGTCCCGAAATCACCTGTAGATGCAGCACTGTAGTACATATTGTAATGCATATCCTCGTGGTAGGTGTCAAGATAGCTGACAAGACAGCCGATAATCGTTGACGCTGCCAGATACACCGTCACACTGGCGGCAATGGAGATGACCGTTGCACGGTATTTCTTTTTGCTGCGTTGCAGGTTCTTCCAGGCAATGCTGCCGCCGATACCAAAGAGTTTTTGAATCAGTTTCGGGGTTTTGTAAGCTTTGGCTTTTTTGCGTTTTCTCTTGGCAATTTTGACATCCTGATTGCCCCTGATGGCAACAATGGGAGAAATCCTTGCCGTTTCAATGGCAGGCGACAGCACCGACATGAAAATCGTGCCGACACACAGCACCAGTGCCATCGCAACCGGCAGCCATGATACAGCAAACTGTATTTGGATACCGCCCAGAAATGCCCCGAGTACGCCGTTGCACAGACTTACCAGTCCTGCCGTGCCGAAAATGCCCAACACGATTCCTATCGGAATGGCAATCAGTCCCAGCAAAAAGCCTTCAAAAAAGACATTGTTCCTGATTTGTCGGGGCGTTGCACCGATAGAGGTGAGCATACCGTACAGCTTGGATTTTTCCGAGATGGAGATATAAAAGCTGTTGCGGATAATAAAGATACTGGAAATGATGATAATGCCGAATAGTACGACAAGAACCGTGGCAAGCGTAAAGGCAGTTTCCAGAGAGACAATAATCAGTTTGGCTTTCAGGATAGCTTCATTGATGGTCAACTGAGCGATATGCTTTTCCTCCAGTATGTTTCCTACCGTTTCATGGGCAGCAGGAGAATCCGTATGGAGATACATATCGACAAGTGCCTTATCTCCAATACCGAGAATATCGGCAATGCCCCCCATATAATCCTGTTCGGCTTCGGGAGTGAGCCGTATAAAGGACATCACAGGATAATTCATTGTGCCATTAAAGTCTTGCAGTCCTACTTGTTCTTTATGATTGTCGATATCAAAACCCGTATATACATAGCGTAAAGTGTCCTGAGAATGGGAGTCAATTGCATCGGAAATATTATCAAGGAAACCTACAATGGTATAGGTCTTTTTGAATTTTGGTTCAAAGGTGAGATCCCCAAAATCATACGGCCAGTTAAAAGAAATATTATCCGTTTGAGCATACTCCTTCTCTTCTTCAGGAATAGACATGGTTCTGACACCAAGTTCAAGGGTGATGGTATCCCCCAGCTTGTAGGTATTTTTGGTACTCTTGACAAAGTTTTTCGGCAGTACCAGTTCACTGGCATTCTGCGGATAGCGTCCCTCCTTGAGCGTGGCATTGAAGCAGTTTTCAAGCCCACCCTCACTGACGGCTGTCACTGCTATATAGGTCACATCATCATATTTCGGAGAGGGAATCTTGGCATTGCCGACATAGTAAGTTGCATAGAGATCGTCAACACTGCGGTTCAGTTTGAACTGCTCCAGTTGCTTTCCGTCCATGTCACCCCAGAAGCCAACAGTCCAGTTGCCGTAGGTTTGTGCTTCAATGTTCACGACTGTTTCACGGGCAGACAGGGCTGTGCAGGCAACCATCGTAATCAGTGTGGCAGACAGGATAATGCCAATAATCGTCATGAGGGTACGGGTCTTGTTCATCAGGAGATTTTTGACCGTCAGTTTTTGTATGGTATGCATGGTCACACCTCCTCAATGAGCTTGCCGTCCTGTAGATGAAGCACTCTGTCGGCTTCCTTTGCAATTTCCAGATTATGGGTAATCATGATAATGGTTTGCTTGTACTTTTGGTTCGTCATTTTGAAAAGGGATACAATATCCTCTGTCGATTTGGAATCAAGGTTGCCTGTCGGCTCATCTGCCAGCAGAATGGCAGGGTCATTGATGATGGCACGGGCAATGGAAATTCGCTGCTGCTGACCGCCCGACAGTTCATTGGGAAGATTGCGGCGTTTGTCGGCAATCCCCAGTGTCTGCATGATGTCCTCCAACTTTTCGGGTTCAGGCTTTCTGCCGTCAAGGTCGGCGGGAAGGGTAATATTCTCCTCGGCAGTCAGAATCGGAATCAGGTTATAGAACTGGTAGACAATGCCAATCTGCCTTCTGCGGAAGATGGCAAGCTTGTCATTGTTCATGGAACAGATATTCGTGCCGTTAATCAGCACCTTGCCGCTTGTGGGTCTGTCCACCCCTCCAAGCAGGTGCATCAGCGTACTTTTGCCGCTGCCGCTTGCTCCGATGATGGCAACAAATTCTCCCTGCTCCACCGTGAACGATACATCATCCACCGCATTGAACGGTTCACCGCCTGTTGTGTAAGTTTTGACCAAGTGTTCCGCTTTCAGTATTTCCATCTTCAATTTCCTCCTGTATCGTTGATGACATCATGATACCATTCCAAAGTGACTGTAAAGTGACTGTTCCATGAGAAATTTGATTTCCGTGGGGAATTTGTTTTTGCTGTTGCGAAAAAGAAAAACATCGTGTATAATAGCAGAAAAGAAACTATTTTAGGGAGGGTTCTCTCATGGAAGCCATCATGCGTGAAAGAAAAAGATGGGGGTTTTTCGGAATCCCGTGGACGTTCACTGTCTATACACTGAAAGAGAAAAAACTGGTAATTGACACAGGTTTGTTTACCAGTGTCAAGAATGAAATACTGCTGTACCGTATTGTTGACATGACCTATACCAGAACGTTGGGGCAGAAGCTCTTCGGCTTGGGTACCATTACCGTGTATGCCAACGACAAAACCAGCCCTACGCTTGCCATACGCAATATCAAACATTCCGAAGCATTTTATGAGGCACTTTCGGATGCGGTGGAACAAGACAGGATGCGGATGAAACTGCGACAGCGGGAAATCATTGATATTGATTCGGGGGAGGATTTTTACGATCAGGAAAATTAAACAACAATATGTTCCCTTTATGAAAGCAGGTATCCAGACATTGATTGCCTACCGCATGAATTTTCTGGGCTTTGTGATAGGGGGACTGATTTATTGCTTTGTTATGTACTATTTGTGGAAAGCGGTGTTCCAGTCATCGGGGGAAAGCTGTTTTATGGGCTTTTCCATGGTCGATATGACACTGTACCTGTTCCTTTCCAACATGACTTCTCAACTTACATTCAGCTCCGTTGCCAATGACATCGGCGAGGAAATTAAAGACGGCAGTATTGCCATGCGTCTTATCAAGCCTGTCAATACCGACCTGAGCTATTTGGCAAGTGAACTGGGCAGTGCCGGCTTGAAACTGCTGGTATTGGCTCTGCCGATGGTCATCGGTCTGGAAATCTACCGTTTTGCCATGACGGGCAGGGTCATGTTGGAACCGATCCATTTCCTGCTGTATCTGTTCAGTGTATCACTGGCATATCTTATTTCGTTCCGAGTGAACCTTTGTTTCGGTTTCGTGGCGTTTTATGTCAAGAACCTGTGGGGAATCGGGATACTCAAAAACAGCATTATCAATTTCCTGTCAGGCACGCTGATTCCTCTGGCATTTATGCCTGCCATGCTCAGAACCGTACTGGAATATATGCCATTCTCGTCCATGAGCTATACCCCTGTCATGATTTACATGGGCAAGTATGATACCGCTGAAATGTTGCTTCGGCTTGCCATACAGGCAGTCTGGGCATTGCTGACCTATGCATTGTCCAAGCTGATATGGCTGCGTGCCGTCAAGAAACTGAGCGTACAGGGGGGATGAGTATGAAACGTGCATGGAAAATCTATCGTATCCTTGCCGCCCAGAATCTGAAACGGCTGATGGAATACAGAGCCGACTTTCTGACAGGGGCGGTGAGTTTTCTCATTGACCAGGCCATCGGTATTGCCTTCCTTTTCATCATCTTCTCGCAAATCCCCCATTTGGCAGGCTTTACTTTTGAACAAATCGTATTCATCTACGGCTTTTCGCAGATTCCAAAAGGACTTGACCATTTGCTGACAGATAATCTCTGGTGTGTGGGATACTTCATTGTGAAAAAAGGCGGTTTTGACAAGTACCTTACCCGTCCTATCAATCCCCTTTTCCATGTGATTGCGGAAACCTTTCAGGTAGATGCCGTGGGGGAGTTGGTCGTAGGCATTGGTCTGATGGTCTATGTATCGGGCAGTGTGAATTTCTATATCACCCCGTGGAGCATAGTCCTGTTTTTGGCAGTCATTCCGTTTGCCATGCTGATTTACACCGCTATTAAAATCGCTACTGCCGCAATGGCATTCTGGCTCAAAAGCAGCGGCTTTATCATTCAGATGGTCTACGGCATGAATGAGTTCTCCAAATACCCCACGACGATTTATTCCGTCTTTGTCAGGGCATTGGTCACGTATATCATTCCCTTTGCCTTTACAGGCTACTATCCTGCCCTGTACTTTCTCACGGGGGATAACCCCCTTTTCAACATCGGCGGTACCGTACTGATTTCCATCATCATGATGGTTCTTTCCCTCTTTATCTGGCACAAGGGGCTATCTGCCTATGAAAGTGCCGGAAGCTGAAAAACCCTCCCCGAACACGGTGTCATGTTCGGGGAGATTTTTTAAGCGTTTGTCACTTGGATGGTAAAGTATTTTTTGGAGATCGTGCCGCTGGCATCCTTGACCTTGACGCAAATCTGGTATTCGGTTGCCTTGGCAGGTTTGACGGCGATGGTGGCATTGGCAGAATAGTTCTGTTTGGTTGTCCATTTGGTATCGGTGGTTTTCTTGTAGAAAACAGCATAGGTATAGCCGCCGACACCTTCCGAACCTGCTGCATTGACGGTAACGGTATTGCCGAGGGCAATGGTTTCGGCAGATACGGTGGAGTTATTTTGCAGTTTGTTGCTGACAAGGAGGTTCATATATTCCTTGGCAACCGTACCGGTGCTGTCCTTGACCTTGATGCAGACAAGATAGTAGCCTGTCTTTTTCGGGGTATACTCTACAGAGGTCTTGTCACTGAAGCCGGATACCGTTGTCCACTTGGTATCGTCAAAGTGCTTGACATAGTAAGCATAGGTGTAACTGCCGACACCGTCCGAACCGGCACCGTTCATGGTAATTTTGCCGCCCAGCACGATACGCTGTGTACTGATGGTGGAAAGGCAGGTGAGTTCTCCGGCAACGGTAAAGGTCAGAGTCTTTGCAGCAGTGGTGCCGGTAGCGTCCTTGACGGTGACACGCACTTCATACGCACCTGCGGCAGAGGGCTTGAGGACTGCGGCAGTATCCTCGCTGTAATCTTCCAGCACCGTCCATGTTTCGGCGGAAGCAAGCTTGTATTCATACTTGTAGAGTTTGCTGCCCCTGCCATCGGAAGCCTTGCCCCTGATGACAACGCTGTCACCCTTGGCAATGGTTTCTGCGGAAACGGTGGAGAGGTTCTGAACTTTCTTGCCGACCTTGACATTCAGTGTTTTTTCTGCAATGGTACCGGCACTGTCCTTAGCTTTGACATTCACCATATAATCTGCTGACATGGCAGGAGTGATGACAACGGAGGGATTGGCAGAGTAGTCCTGTTTTCTTGTCCACTTGGTATCGGTTGCCTTTTTGTAGTAGACGGCATAGGTGCAGGCACCCTTTCCGCCTGTTGAAGCGGCGTTGACCGTCACGGTATCTCCCTGCACGATATTGTCAGAAGATAGGGTAGAGGTATTTTGCAGAGGCTCACTGACGGACAGGAACAGGTAAGAAGAAGCAACGGTTCCGTCCTGATCCTTGACCTTGATGCAGACCTGATAAACACCGGCTTTGGAGGGAGTGGTCTGTACGGAGGTCTTGTTGGCGAAGCCTGAGAGGGTTGTCCATTGTGCATCATCGGCATGACGGAGATAGTAAGCATAGGTATAGCCGCCTGTACCGCCGGAAGCGGCACCGTTCAGGGTAACGGTATCACCGAGTGTGGCAGATTCGGCATTGAGGGTGGAATTATTGGCGAGTCTGCCTGCCACGGTCAGGGAGAGTGCTTTGACGGCAGTATTGCCGCCGCTGTCCTTGGCAGTGACACGGATATTGTAAGTACCTGCGGCAGAGGGCTTGAAGCTGACGGAGCTTGCTGTGGAATAGGGGGAGAGAACTGTCCATGTATTGGCAGAAGCAAGCTTGTATTCATACTGGTAGGTGGTGGTGCCGAGACCGTTTTCAGAAAGACCGTTGATTGTCACGGCATCGCCCAGTACGGACTGCTGTGCCGACAGGGTGGAAACATTGGCAATGGGGTCATTGACCTGAACGGTCAGAATCTGGTAAGCCGTATATTTTTCACCGTCCGTTACCATCACCTTGATGTTGTAAGCACCGGATTGAGTGGGGGTAAAGACTGCCTTGGGGACAGATGATTTTTTCAGGGTCGTGTAGGTGGAAGCGGAAGCCGGTTTGGTATAGAAGGCATAGGTATAACTGCCGACACCGCCCTGTGCAGTCGTGTTGATGGTAATGCTGCCGTTGACAAGGATATTGTCATCGGAAAGAACGGTGGCGGTACTCAGAGAAGAATGGACAGTCACCATACAGGAAGCAGTCTTTCCATTGCAGGCGGCGGTAATCTTCACCGTACCGGGGGCAATCGCCGTTACCGTACCGTCTTGGGACACGGAAGCAATGCTTGGATTCTCACTGGTAAAGGTGACGGTTTTGTCGAATGTATTGTCCGCCTTGATGGTAGGTGTGAGTTTAACGGTTCTGCCGACAGCAGCAGCCACTTCTGTTTTGTCAAGGGTGATGACACTGGCAAGCCGCCTGAACGGAATATCGTTGCTGTTGGCATACTTCTCTGCATAAGAACCCTCATAGCCCTCGATGGCAAAACGATAGACAGGATTCTGATACTCATCATAGTCTACGATATCTCCTCTTAGTTCTTCCATGCTGTCGGGGATTTCTACTGTTTGCAGAGCCGTACAGCCTGTGAAATTCACTTCCATGCTTCTCATTCCCTGCGGGAAAGAAATTTTGGTGAGTTGGGAGCAGTTGACAAAAGCGGATTCATTGATATAGGTGACAGTTGACGGTACGGCAAACTCACCAACAGCATTTTTGGAAACGAAATACAATTCTGTCATGGCGTTATTGTAAACACCGCCGTCTACTACTTTGTAGTAGGTGTTGTTGGCAAAGGAGAGAGTTGCCAGTGACGTACAATCGTTGAACATATCAAAATCGAGTGTATTATCGAAGCTTTTTTGGAAGCGGACTCCGGTGAGGGAAGTACAGTTTTGGAAAGCCTCATAGCGGACGGAACGGATGCTGGCAGGAAGTTCCAGAACCCCTTCATAAGCGGCAGGAACGGCTATCAGTTCTGTTTTTTCTTTGTTGTAAAGGACACCGTTGATGGAACGGTATACAGTACTGTTTTCATCGGCATGGATTGTTTTCAGATTTTTGCAGGCGTGGATCATATAATCGACATTCCACCACCAATAACTGCCGTCGAAAGTGGCAGGAAGATTGAGTGTCTGTAAGGCACAGTTATCGAACGCTCCATAGCGGATATAATCATAATTGAGAATATCATCGGGAACCGTGTAAGAAGTCAGTGCCTTTGGCACACAAAGAAGCCGGCGGGTATTGTTGTCATTGTTTTTCCACAGCCATGCCCCATTGTCGGAAGCATACACTTCGTTATCCTCATCGACATAAATGCCCGTCAGAGAGGTACAGGTATCGAACTCGTCTTCATGAACGTCCGTCAAAGATGCCGGAAGATAGACTTCGGTAATTTTGGAACAGTCGGGGAATGCATAGGCAATATAGGTCACGGTATCAGGAATATGGATTGCCCCTGTTTTGGCATTCGGTACCGTGTACATTTCTGTCATATCCTTGTTGTAAAGGATACCATCAACGGTGCAGTAGTCGCTTTCCGAGTTGTCGGCAATGTTGATGGCGGTAAGGGAATCCATATCCTGCAAGTTGCCCGGCTCCATGAAATAGCGTACTACGGAAGCAGGAATGTTGAGGACAGTGATCTTGGAAGCATTTCTAAAAGCCGACCAGTGCAGTTCCTCGACACCATCGGGAACGTTGCAGACACCGCTCTTGGCAGGCGGACAGCAATACAGAATCCCCAAATAATCGTTGTCGGTGTCATAGTTATGATATTTCCCGTAAAGGATTCCATCGACAGAAGCAAAGTTTTCATTGTCGGAGGGTACGTTGATGGCTTCCAAAGCACTCATGGTGGTAAAGTCCTCTGTATAGAAATCTCTCAGGGTACTGCTGAATGTCAGGGATGTAATCTTGTTGCAGTTTCTCAGAGGGTTATACCAGTGAAGATATTGCACCCCCTCAGGCAGTGTGACGGCACCCGTCTTTCCTTTGGGGCAGTAGATCATGTAGACACCGTCCTTGGTGTACACGATACCGTCAACGGACTTGTAATTCGGATTCCCCTCGGCAATGTTGATGGCTTCCAGATTCACACTTCTGTTAAAGACGGCTTGGAAATCGACCTCTTCCAGGCTGGCAGGCAGTGTGACACTCTTGAGATTCCGGTTGGTGCGGAACGTCTGTTCACTGAGGTAGACCGTTGATTCCGGCACGGTCACAGAGGTATTTTCTGCCATGCTGCCCTTGTAGTTGTACAAGACATTGCCAAAGTAAACAGGGCCGTCCTCCTGGTCAGCATACCATTTTGTACCGAGCAGGGCATAGTGATTGATACTCATACCGCCCTGCGGGATATTGTGGAAATTGGCAAGTTGGGGGCAGTTGCTGAAGGCATTTTCACCAATGGTTCTGATATTTTCGCCCATGTAGACATCGGTCAAAGCCGTACAGTTACAAAAAACTTCACCGGAAAGCTCTTCTATATTCTCACTCAGATGTACCTCTGTCAGAGAAGTGCAGTTTTTGAAGCATCTCCAATCCAATCTTGTGACGGTATCGGGAATCGTGACAGTTGTGAGGTCAGGGCAATTGAAAAACATTTCAGTGGACAGATAGGTCAGACCGCTTCCCATCGTGACGGATTTCAGGGAGTAGCAGTTGCTGAAAATATTGTCGGATATTTCCGTGACGCTATCGGGAATGACAAAGCTTTCCATACTGCTTCCGCTGAAAGCGTAACTGCCGATATAGGAAACTTGGGTGTTTTGACCGAAGTTGATTTTTTTCAGACTGCGGCAGTTGGACAGAGCCATGGAACCGATACGCTCCACGCAATCGGGAATGGTGATTTCCGTCAGGGAGGAACATTCATTGAAACCATTGTCGGGGAGGTAGGTCATGGTGGAGGACAGGGTAACGGAAGTCAGGTTCTTGTCATGCTGGAACACATAGATACCCATATCCTTGACGGTAGACGGGATATTGACACTCTTGAGGGCATAGCAGAACTCAAAGCCGCCGTCTTCAATGGTAGTCAGTCCGTTGGGCAGGCTGACGCTTTTCAGGTTCTCGCAGTACTGGAACGCACGTTCCCGAATCACTTTTACCCCTGACGGAATCGTCAGGCTTCTCAGGGTTTTGTTGTCGTAGAAAGCATGAGAGCCGATTTCTGTCACGGCAATATTGTTGATTTTGGAAGGAATGGCAACGCTTTGTGCATTGCCGTTGTAGTGTGTGATACGAACGGTATTATCTTCAAGGGTTTCATATTCATAGTCACCCCATGTTTCTGTTGCACTGACAGAGATCGTGGTGCCTATGACTTGTGCGATAGGGGTACTGACTCCGGTGCCTGCCGCCATCGCAAGTACCATGGAAGCCGCTATCACTTTTCGCAAAAGATGAGATGATTTCATCCGAAAGACCTCCTTTAAAAAATTCAACAATATTATAACACAAGGGAGATGATTTTTCAATACTATTACCATAAATATTGTGAAAATGAACGGATGGATGTTTTTGAATTATAAAACAGATTCGTTCATAAAGTTGTGTTTAAATTATGAACTTTGAAACAGTTTGTTCACAAACGAACCGTTCAGAGCGTTTTGATTCCGGAAAAAAGAGAGAAAAAAGGATGAATTGTTGGTAGAATCTCTTTGCTTTTGGCTGATTTTACGGCGTTTTGATGATGTAAATGCCGTAATTCGGTGTATTTTTGTGCAAGAGGTAAAATTTGAATAAACTGTTAATAAATTGTAAAAAAGTACTTGCGATTTATGAACGGATGGTATATATTATAGTCACAGTAAGAAAAACGAAGGCGAACCTCAAGTGATTAGGAACTGTTAAAAAATAAGTTTTAAATCTTCGGTCGTATCATTATGATAATCAGTCGATTATATAAAATATGATTTAAAAATAATTATTTCCCAATTCCT
>ONUD01000083.1 GCA_900320925.1 uncultured Eubacteriales bacterium | reverse complement strand
ATATCTTTCATCGGGAAAATGAATTGGTGCATTTTCACAACACATTTGCAAATTTGCTCATTGATAATTTCAAAATTGATTTCCGTGGGATGTTCGGCTTGATAGCCTGCTGTCAGTTTGTCATGCTGTATGCCCGAGTAGGTATAACGTATTTTCCGTTGGTTGCTTCACTATAGCACATTTCCTTTAAAAAATCGATATATTTTTATGGAAAAGGACTGCCGAAGCAGTCCTCTTTCACGATGATAAATCCTCCTTGCAAGAGGAAATTTGTTTTTCCCGAATCGGGAAAAAGGATGAAGCACATCCATTTCACGGTTTATTTTTGATATATTCATCAATGGCTTTGGCAGCCGCCTTGCCTGCTCCCATGGCAAGGATGACGGTTGCCGCACCCGTCACGGCATCGCCGCCTGCATAAACACCTTCACGGCTGGTCAGTCCATCCTCACCGTCTGTTACGATACAACCGTGCTTGTTGGTTTCCAGACCGGGTGTCGTGCTTCTGATGAGGGGATTGGGGCTTGTACCGATGGCCATGATCATGGTGTCAACGTCCAGTACAAACTCACTGTCAGGCTTTTCAATCGGTCGGCGTCTGCCGCTGGCATCCGGCTCGCCAAGCTCCATTTCAATGCACTTCATTCCCTTGACCATGCCGTTCTCATCGCCCAGCACTTCCACAGGATTGGTGAGTGTTTTAAAGATAATGCCCTCTTCCTCGGCATGTTCCACTTCCTCCTTACGGGCAGGAAGCTCGTTCATGCTTCTGCGGTAGACAATGTAAACATTCTCCGCTCCCATACGTTTGGCACATCTTGCCGCATCCATTGCCACGTTGCCGCCGCCGACTACTGCCACGCTTTTGCTGTGCATAATGGGGGTTTTGGCATTTTCCTTGTAAGCTTTCATGAGGTTGATTCTGGTCAGGTACTCGTTGGCAGAGTACACCCCTTTCAGGCTCTCGCCCGGGATATTCATAAATCTCGGCAAACCTGCACCGCTGCCGATATAGACAGCTTCATTGCCCATTTCAAACAGCTCGTCTACAGTCAGCACCTTGCCGATGACCATATTGGTTTCGATATCCACACCGATGGCTTTGAGGTTGTCAATTTCCTTTTGGACGATGACTTTGGGCAGTCTGAATTCGGGAATACCGTACACCAGCACACCGCCTGCTAAATGGAGTGCTTCATACACTGTCACTTTATAGCCAAGCTTTGCCAGATCGCCGGCAGCCGTCAAACCGCTCGGACCGGCACCGATAATTGCCACTTTATGACCGTTAGGTGCGGGCATTTTCGGAGCTTCCGTGCAGTGTTCTCTGTGATAGTCGGCAACAAAGCGTTCCAGTCTGCCGATACCGACACTTTCTCCTTTGATACCTCTGACACACTTGCTTTCGCACTGTTTTTCCTGCGGGCAGACACGTCCGCAGACTGCCGGCAGAGAGCTGGACTGTGCAATGATGGCATAAGCACCCTCCATGTCCTCATTGGCGACCCTTTCAATAAAGGCAGGGATGTCGATGGATACGGGACAGGCAGAACGGCAGGGTTTATTTTTGCAGTTCAGGCAGCGTCTGGCTTCATTGACTGCCATTTCATAGGTATAGCCCAGTGCCACCTCGTCAAAGTTATTGCGTCTTACCTGGGGATCCTGCACGGGCATGGGACATTTTTTCGGATCCATGTTTCTTTGCATTGCCATTTTATTTTTCCTCCTGTTTCATCAGATGGCAGGAAGCCTCTCTTGCATGGGCTTCAAACTCTCTGTACATTGTACCTCTGTGCATTGCCTCGTCAAAGTCTACCAGATGGCCGTCAAAATCGGGACCGTCCACACAAGCAAACTTGGTTTGACCGCCCACTGTCAGCCGGCAGCCGCCGCACATACCGGTACCGTCAATCATGATGGGGTTCATGCTGACAACGGTCTTAATGCCATACTTTTTGGTCAGGAGACAGACAAACTTCATCATAATAAGCGGACCGATGGCAATCACTTCATCATATTGGTTGCCCTCCTTGATGAGTTCCTCCAGTGCATTGGTGACTAAGCCTTTTGTGCCGTAGCTGCCGTCATCCGTCATCATGCAAAGTCTGGCACTGACAGCTTGGAATTCCTCCTCCAGTATGACCAGATCCCGATTGCGGAAGCCGACCACGCTGTGTACTTCACAGCCGAGGGAGGAAAGCTTCTTGGCAATGGGGTAGGCAATGGCACAGCCGACACCGCCGCCGACAACGGCAACTTTTTTAAGACCCTCTGTTTCACTGGGCTGTCCGAGAGGGCCGACAAAATCGTGCAGGCATTCTCCTTCTTCTAGTGTATCCAATTCCATGGTGGAACCGCCCACGATCTGGTAGATAATGGTCACGGTACCCTTTTCACGGTCAAAATCGGCAATTGTCAGCGGCACTCTTTCACTATCCTCTTTTGCCCTGAAAATAATAAACTGTCCCGGTTCGGCTTTTTTGGCAATGAGGGGTGCTTCTATTTCCATCAGGGAAACAGTAGGATTCAACGATTTTTTTCTGACTATCCTGTACATAACATATACGATCCTTTCTCTGCTTGATTAATGCAAGGGTATTATAGCATATTTTTTGAAAGTATACAAGAGCCAACCTGCATTTTTGTGGAATGATTCTTTCATGCAAAATAAAGATATTATAATGCTAACAGAAACATTTTATTTTTATTGATGAAATGGAAAAAGAGTATTATAATACTATTAATAGGAACAGCCTGTTTTCATGAGAGAACGTACTTTCCCGAAAAAAACAGCATATTTCAGGGTTCGGTATGCTGTTTTCCCTCACTCTCCCGCGTGAGACGCACTCCCGTCCGATGACATATCCGTACTAATCGAAAGGGGCGAGATCAATGCAGCACGAAGAATTAATGAGCTTGAAAGAAACAGGTCAAAAAGGAAATTTTTTACTGCCGTTTGTCGTATGCAAGACAGTACTGCCCGACTTTTATACCACGTTTCCCATGCACTGGCACAATGAGATGGAGATTGTCTATGTGGAGGACGGTGAACTGGAGGAATGCATTGATTTTGAATACTACCATGTCAAAAAGGGAGATATTATTCTGGTCAATCCCTGTGTCCTCCACTCTTTCCGTCAGTATCAGGAGGAACGGGCTTCCCTTCGGACGATCATGTTCGATTTCGGGATGCTGACAGGCGGCAAGGCAGATGCCTGCTCTATCCAATACTTCAACCCCTTTCTGGAAGGAAGCTACCTTTCTCCGCAGATTATCTCTCCCGGTCAGAACCACTATTCAGAACTGGCTGACTGTATCCGATCGTTGATCCGTATCTACCATGAAAAACAAAGCTTCTTTGAGATACAACTCAAATCCGAGCTTTACAGGCTGTTTTATCTCCTGTTCCAACACTTCTTTGAATGTGAGAACACCACTACCGACCTCAAGGATGCCACAACACAGAATATCAAGGTCATCCTTGACTACATCAGCGAAAACTATATGCGTCCCATCACCATTGATGAACTGGCAGGCAGTGTCCGGCTCAGCAAGCATTACTTCATGCGGTTCTTCAAAAAGTATATGGGCATGACCTGTATCGAATATATCAATGATTACCGCCTGAATATCGCTGCCAACCTCCTGCTGACTACCAGAATGCAGATTACGGAGGTCGCTGCCCGTATCGGCATTACCAACCTCTCCTATTTCAACCGTATTTTCAAGAAAAAATACCGCATGACTCCCAAAGAATATCGTGCCAGTGTCATGAAAGCCGAGCGTCCTGCTCCTTGAAACCTGCCGCCGACCCTCCAACGGTCGGCGGTTTTTTCATAATGGTATGGATTTTTCGGGGCAGATATGCTATCATCAAAACAGGAGGTGAATCAAGATGTGTCTTTTGTACCATAAAGAACTGATTCTGCCGGACTCCGTTACGCATATCGAAGTGACACCCCGATTGGCAGAAATTCTGAAAGACAATCATACCCTGATACGAGGTTCTTTGGATTCCTTTGCGGAGGGGTTT
>ONUD01000024.1 GCA_900320925.1 uncultured Eubacteriales bacterium | reverse complement strand
TATACACCGCCGTTGTAAACGACCTTGCTCCAGCCGCTGTCAAGTTCACAGATTTGTTCAATCTCGGTACCGGGGGCAGCCACATCCACGATGGCAGCATCCAAATCGGGAGCTTCTCTGACTCTCAGATAGTCGGTTGTCACAACGGTATCGGTATCATAAGCCGAAGCGGAATAAGCGGGAACCACACATACAATCACACCGGCAGACACAACCAAAAGCAGTTTATTCAAGTTTTTCATGGAAAAATATCCTCCTTCAAAATACGTACCGCAGCTAAAATTTCATAGGATGTTTCTCTTTTCTGTAAGCCGCTTGTTATATCTTAAACAACTTTGAAAGATTTGTCAAGCTTTTTGTAACCGTTTTGTCATTTTCGTAGATTCGATATGATTTTCCCTTAACATGACGGCGAAATATCAGCATTTTAACAAGAATTTCCTGCTATAAACCGACAATTTTCAGAATAGCAGAAAAAAGCCCCTGTTTTCAATATCCGACACGGAAATCATCATGGGGGTGGTATAACTAAACTATCAATCAACCGCAGGGAGAGAATTGACATTGACAAGAGCCGGAAAAGTCTATCAAACATTGTGCAGAGTACTGGAAAGGAACGAGATTCTCCATGAAAGGAATGACAGGAAGCTGTGGATACGGTGCAGTATCGGGAGCAATGCCATGGAACTGAGACCGATTTTCGTCATTGATCCGTCAAAAATGCTGCTTTCCCTGTACGTCCCCATCGAGGTAGGGGCAACATGGGAGCAAGCTTCAGAGCTGTCGTTTGCCCTTTGCGTCATCAATGATGCACTGCCGGACGGGCATTTTTGCTTTGACAGGAGGAACATGAGCGTCTATTTTAAAATGACGTCCAGCTTTTATGATTCCATCGTGAGTGAATCGGTAGTGGAGTATATGCTTTCGGTGGCGGCGGAGAAAGCAGAGGAATATTGTCCGAAAATCAGGGAACTGACGGATGTCAGGAGGGTATAAAATATCCCCGCTGCGGCATGGGCAGCGGGGATAGATGTTTGTGTATCAGATTTTGACGGTAACGGCATCAAGACTTTGGGGAAGCTCTGTTTCATCCGCCGATACCAGGAACGTAAACTTTGTTTCGGTTTTAGCGGCAAGGGCATTGATTTTTTCAATGAACTCTGCAAATGCAGTGAAGTCCTGACCGCCGATCTTGAGGGTAGAATCCACCAAAACATCTGTCATATCATAGTTGCCTGCACAAAGACCGCTCAGGAAACCGAAGAAGGCTTCATAACCTGTAATCGCATACTGTTCCGTATCAATCAGTCTTGCCTTGTGGGACACATCATAAGTAAGCTTGGAGCCTTTTTCAATGACAACCACGTTGCCTTTGGAAGTTTCAACAGCTTCTGCTGCCAGATGGATCAGTTTTTTGGTTTTGCCTGTACCCTTTTTGCCGATAATCAGTGTAACCATTTATTTTTGCCTCCTTAGCAATTTTTATACCCGAATCAATTTTACAATAAATTCGCATTTCTGTCAATGGATTTTGTACTTTTTGTCAGAAATTATTTCAAACGTGCTTCAAGAGCTTCTTTCTGATCCTCATAGCCGGGTTTGCCGAGGAGGGCGAACATATTCTTTTTGTAGCTTTCCACGCCGGGCTGGTTAAACGGATTCAGGCACATGGTATAACCGCTCACCGCACAAGCCTTTTCAAAGAAGTAAATCAGATACCCCAATTCTGTTTCGCTGACTTCGGGGATACTGAGGATCACATTCGGCACTTTGCCGTCGGTATGGGCAAGAACGGTACCTTCAAAGGCTTTTTTATTGACAAAATCAACGGTTTTGCCGGAAAGGAAATTCAGACCGTCCACATTTTCGGGATCGGTGCCGATGGTCAGTTCATACTTTGGTTTGTCAATCTGAACCACTGTTTCAAACATGGTTCTGGTACCGTCCTGAATAAACTGTCCCATAGAGTGCAGGTCGGTGGAGAATACCACGGAAGCAGGGAACAAACCTTTCTGATCCTTGCCCTCACTCTCACCGAAGAGCTGCTTCCACCACTCGTTCATCATGGTAAAGGACGGCTCATAGCTGACAAGCATTTCGATTTTCTTTCCCTTGCGGTAAAGGATATTACGGATAGCAGCATACTGATAGCAGGGATTTTTTTCCAGTTCCGTACAGCACAGTTCTTCTCTTGCCTTGGCAGCACCCTGCATGAGAGCATCAATATCGGCTCCCGACACAGCAATCGGCAGCAAGCCCACTGCTGTCAGCACGGAAAAACGTCCTCCGACATCATCCGGCACAACAAAGGTCTGATATCCTTCTTTATCGGCAAGCTGTTTCAGCGTTCCCTTTGCCCGGTCGGTGGTGCAGTAGATTCTTTCCTTTGCCCCCTCCTTGCCGTACTCTTTTTCGAGCAGTTCACGGAACACTCTGAAAGCGATGGCAGGCTCTGTTGTGGTACCCGACTTGGAGATCATATTGATCGACACACGCTTGCCCTTACAGATTTCCAGCAGTTCGGACAATGCCGTAGAGCTGATGGAATTGCCGGTAAAGTAGATGTCGGGGGTATCCTTGGGCAGCACATTATAGTTTGGGGATTTCAGGAACTCAATAGCAGCCCTTGCCCCCAGGTAGGAACCGCCGATTCCAATCACCACAAACACATCGGTATCTGCCTTGATTTTATCGGCAGCCTTTTTGATTCTTGCAAACTCATCCTTGTCGTAATCCACCGGAAGGTCAAGCCAACCCAAAAAGTCATTTCCCAGTCCTGTTTTGTTGTGCAGAAGCTCATGGGAAACCTTGATTTGGGGAGCAATCGCCTGATATTCCTCTTGAGAAATAAATGCTTTGACGTGCTTATCATTCAGTGTGACAGCCATACAAACATCCTCCTTATAATTTAGATACACCACTATCATACAATAATTTTCCTTTCATTGCAAGACAAAACGCAAATTTATTTCAAACGAAATCCGCTTGCAGGATAAATTGTGCATTATGCATTGTATTTCATAACAAAATAGATATTTTATTATGAAAAATAACGGTTTTTAAAAAATTTTATATTTTACTTTAAAAAAATTGTGCAGGATGTTATAATATGGTTACTGATATTTTTTACAGGAGGAATGACAAATGTATTATCTGGGAATCGACTTGGGCGGTACGAATATTGTGGCCGGTGTGGTTGACGAGCAGGGCAATATGATCGTCAAAGCAAGCTGCCGAACCAACGTGCCTCGTCCGGAAGAAGAACTTTGTGATGATATGGCAGCAGTGGCTCTGAAAGCTTTGGAAAGTGCCGGTCTGACCAAGGAGGATATTGGTTATGTGGGAATCGGTTCTCCCGGTGCCGTGAACGGTGCAACGGGCGTCATAGAGTTTGCCAATAACTTTGGCTACCACAACTGGCATATCGTGGATATGATGAAAGAACGGTTAGGCGTGGATGTTCTCGTGGAGAATGACGCCAATGCGGCGGCTTATGGAGAATTTCAGATCGGTGCTGCCAAGGAGGCCGACAATGCCGTGGTGATTACCCTCGGTACGGGTGTCGGCGGCGGTATTATTATTGACGGCATGATCTACAGCGGCTTCAACTATGCAGGGGCGGAACTGGGACATATCGTGATACAGCACGGCGGCAGACAGTGTTCCTGCGGCAGAAAAGGCTGCTGGGAAGCCTACTCCTCCGCCACAGGTCTGATTAACATGACCAAAGAAGCCGTTATCAACCCCTTTAACAGCAACTCCAAACTCTATCAGATGATAGACGGCGATATTGCCAAAATTACCGGCAAAACGGCCTTTGATGCCATGCAGCAGGGCTGTGAGGTCGGCAAGGCGATTATAGACGAATATATTGATTATCTGGGCTGCGGTCTGGTGAATATTATCAATATCTTCCAGCCGGAGATTCTATGCCTTGGCGGCGGCGTGGCAGCACAGGGAGATAATCTGCTGAAACCGCTGATGAAAATCATCGAGTCCGAACGCTATACCAAGCACAATGCCAAACAAACAAAGGTTTGTCTTTGCCAGCTCGGCAATGATGCAGGGATTATCGGTGCGGCGTTCCTCGGAAGATAATATCTTCTTTCAAAGACCTCTGAAAAGAGGTCTTTTTTGTTGAAATTATCCAAAAAACACTTGATTTTTACACCAAAATATGATATCATATACGAGTTGATTGCTATTAACAGAAAGGAAAGAGTGTATGTATTGGGTCAATGAATCGGTGTTTTACCATATTTATCCGCTTGGATTCAGCGGTGCTCCGAGAGTGAATGACGGCAAAAAAGAGTACAGGCTTGACAAGGTAGTGGAGTTTATCCCTCACCTCAAAGAAATGAATGTCAATGCGGTGTATTTCGGCCCTGTGTTCCTGTCTACTACGCACGGCTATGATACGAATGACTATTACCATATTGATAACCGTCTGGGCGACAATGAGAGTTTTGCGAAAATTTGCGAAAAGCTGCATGAAAACGGTATCCGTGTGGTGCTGGACGGTGTGTTCAACCATGTCGGCAGGGGCTTCTGGGCATTCAGGGACGTGCAGGAAAAAGGACAGGCTTCTCCTTACTGCTCGTGGTTCCAGAGAATTGACTTCGGCGGCAGAAGTCCGTGGGGGGACAACTTCTGGTACGAGGGCTGGGAGGGCAATTATGACCTTGTCAAGCTGAATCTCCGTCACCCCGATGTCAAAAGCCATCTCTTCGGTGCAGTGAAGATGTGGAAAGAACAATTCCATATCGACGGTCTGCGTCTTGACGTTGCCTACTGCATGGACTTGGATTTTCTCAGGGAACTCAAGCACTTCTGCAAGGGACTTGACCCTGATTTCTGGCTGATGGGGGAAATCATCCACGGTGATTACAATCGGATTGCCAACCCTGACCTGCTGGATTCCTGCACCAACTACGAGTGCTACAAGGGGATTTATTCCTCCCATAATGACCACAATTACTTTGAAATTGCCCATTCCCTGCGGCGGCAGTTTGAAAACGGCGGGATTTACCGCAATATCTACACCTACAATTTTGTCGATAACCATGATGTGAACCGTGTGGCAAGCACCATCAAGGAATTTGACAATGTAAAAAATGCCTTTTCGATTGCCTATTTCATGCCGGGTGTGCCGAGTGTATACTACGGCAGTGAATGGGGCATCAAGGGACAAAAAAACAATGTGGATTATGATGCTCCCCTGCGTCCGTGCGTAAACGTGAGCGATATACAGGATAATGCCCTGTACCGCCATGTATGCAGGCTGGGGGCTGTCAGGAGAACCTACAAGGCTTTGCAGTACGGCAGTTTCCAGAATGTCGTGATTCGCAATGAACAACTGGTATTCAAGCGTCAGTTTGAAGGGGAAACGGTATACATTGCCCTGAACCTGACGGACAGCAGTTTCGGACTGGATTTCAATACAGACGGCGGTGAAAAGCTGTATGATGTCATGGACGGCGGCAAGGCCTATGATGTCAGCGGCGGCAGGGTGCATATCGACATTCCGCCACATGGCACGATGGTGCTGGTCACGGAGCAAAAGCATCTGTCTGACATTCACGAACCTGTCAGAGAACTGCCCCCCGCTGAGGAAGCACCACAGTATGAACTGCTCGGCAAGGCAACACACATGGATACCAAGCAGGAAATGCTTGTCTACAAAGACCCCGCCACGGGACAGCTGTTTGTCAAGTGACAGACTGTTTTTGAAGCAGACACGGAAATCAATTTTGAAATTATCAATGAGCAAATTTTCAAAGGTGTTGCAAAAATGCACAAATTCATTTTCACGATGAAAGATATGACAATGGATACTGCGTTGCCGCCACGCAGACCCCTCTGCCATGTCAAACATCGGGCAAACGTCCCTGTTGATATATAATTTTTTATTAGAAACTTGGTTTCCGTGTGAAGCAGAAATAAATGATTGACAAATATAGGGTTTTGCAGGATAATAGGAATGTAATTTGAAAAAAGGGGATGACAGTATGGGCGATACGATTGCTCAGAAAATTATTAAAAATCACCTGCTCAGCGGTGAGATGACAGTAGGCAGTGAAGTCGGTCTGAAAATCGACCAGACTCTCACACAGGATGCAACAGGTACAATGGCATATCTTGAATTTGAGGCGATTGGCGTGCCGAGAGTCAAGACGGAAAAAAGCGTGGCTTACATCGACCACAACACCCTGCAAACAGGTTTTGAAAATGCCGATGACCATCGGTTTATCCAGTCCGTTGCCAAAAAGCACGGTATCTACTTCTCCCGTCCCGGCAATGGTATCTGCCATCAGGTTCATCTGGAACGCTTCGGCAAGCCCGGCAAAACACTTATCGGCTCTGACAGCCATACCCCCACAGGCGGCGGTATCGGTATGCTTGCCATCGGTGCAGGCGGTTTGGACGTTGCCGTTGCCATGGGCGGCGGTGCGTATTATATTTCCATGCCGAAGATGGTGCGTATCAATCTGACCGGCAAGCTCCAGCCTTGGGTATCTGCCAAAGATATTATTTTGGAAGTACTGCGTATCATGACCGTCAAGGGCGGTGTCGGCAAGATTAGCGAATACGGCGGCGAGGGGGTCAGAACACTGACCGTACCTGAAAGAGCCACCATTACCAACATGGGAGCTGAACTGGGGGCAACTACCTCCATCTTCCCTTCCGATGACATTACCAAAACGTTCATGGCGGCACAGGGACGTGAAGAGGACTGGATAGAACTGTCTGCCGATGAAGATGCCGTTTATGATGAAGTAATCAATATCAATCTGTCAGAGTTAGTGCCTATGGCGGCCTGTCCGCACAGCCCCGATAATGTAAAGACAATTGAAGAGATCGGTGCAAAGCCCATTGACCAGGTATGTATCGGTTCCTGCACCAACTCTTCTTATCTGGATTTGATGAGGGTAGCGGCGATTCTGAAAGGCAAGACCGTGGCACCGAATGTCAGCCTTGCCATTGCACCCGGTTCCAAGCAGGTTTACAATATGCTGGCAAAGAACGGTGCTTTGGCAGATATTATCGAAGCAGGTGCAAGGATTCTGGAATGTGCGTGCGGTCCCTGTATCGGCATGGGACAGTCCCCCAATTCCAAAGGCATTTCCCTGCGTACCTTCAACCGCAACTTTGAGGGACGTTCCGGTACACGTGACGGTCAGATCTATCTGGTCAGTCCTGAAACTGCCGCTGCATCGGCTCTGACAGGTGTCTTTACCGACCCGAGAACACTCGGGGAAGCGGTGGAGATACCGCTCCCTGAAAAGTTTGATTACAATGACAATATGGTGATTGCCCCTGCCCCTGTGGAGGAAATGGACAGTGTTGAAGTCCTGCGTGGACCGAATATCAAGCCGTATCCTGCCACGGCTCCGTTGCAGGAGAATATCCATGTTCCCTGTTCGCTCAAGGTAGGCGACAATATCACCACTGACCATATCATGCCCGCAGGTGCCAAAATCCTGCCCCTGCGTTCCAACATTCCTGCTATTTCGGAGCATTGTTTCACTGTCTGCGACAAAGACTTCCCTGCCCGTGCCAAACAGCTTGGCAGCAGCATCATTGTCGGCGGCATTAACTATGGTCAGGGTTCTTCCCGTGAACATGCCGCTCTTGCACCGCTGTATCTGGGTGTTAAGGCAGTCTTGGTGAAATCCTTTGCCCGTATCCACCGTGCCAACCTCATCAATGCCGGTATCCTGCCGCTGACGTTCGTCAATGAGAATGACTATGACAGTATCAGCGAGGGCGACAGTCTTTCTATCCCGAATGTCCGTCAGTTGATTGCAGACGGCAAGGAAGAATTGACGGTCATCAACAATACCAACGGTAAAGCAATCCCCGTGAAGTGTGAACTCTCAGGACGTACAAGAGATATTATCCTTGCAGGTGGTCTGCTGGATTATACCAAACAAAACGGCTGATATACAGGAGGATTTTTGTGATGTCGGAAAGTGAAAAACAGGAAATCGTTGCATACGCTTCTCCGTCGAAAGCCGTTGTAATAGTTGGCATTGTCGTTATTCTACTTGCACCTGTCGCTTATTTTATAGCGATTGCCATCAAGAAGGATCAATTTTTCTCCATAACGCTGGCAGTTTCAATGGCACTGGTAGGTGTCCTGTTTTTCAGTCTGAGATTCTGGTACGGAGCTAACGTCAAAAAGCATCTGAAAGAGATGGAACGCAACAGCAGCAGCCGAAAAATATACCATGATTTCAGAAATGGCACGAAAATCCTCGGTGAAAGAATGATTGTAGGCGAGCGTTACCTCTTTTGTAAAGGCATGGGCGTTGCCGTAGATTTGCAGGAAATTGCAGAAATACGCTGTGAAACAAAGGGTATCAAGTTCATTCCAATGACAGAGGAGCTTACGGTACGGCTGAATAATAGAGATAAGCTGACACTTTGTTCTATGGATTACTCATCGAGATCGCAGTATCAAATCCGAATGATGGCTGATGCCATCGCCAAACGCTCACCGGATGCTGAAATCAAATATAAATAAG
>ONUD01000023.1 GCA_900320925.1 uncultured Eubacteriales bacterium | reverse complement strand
CGGGTCATAGCCCCAGTTGAACTGGTCAGTGCTGAGATTGGTTTCGTCCACACTGCCGTAATCGTACACGGGCAGCAGGTGTACGTGTGTGACACCCAGATCGGCCAGATAATCCACGCCTGTAGGATGGACACCGTCACTGTTGACAGTGGTGCCTGTTTCTGTAAAGGCAAGATACTTGCCTTTGTTGGTCATGCCCGAATCGGACGAGGAGGAGAAGTCCCTGACATGGGCTTCCCAGATGATGGCATCGGTCTGGTTGTCGCAGTTAACACGCTTGTCAGTATCCCAGCCGGCGGGGTCTGTGCCGTCAAGGTCAACGACCATGCCACGCATACCGTTGACACCCGTGGAACGGGCATAAATATCCACTGCTTCTTTGGTAGAGCCGTTGACCGTCACGAGGTAGGTATAGTAGGTATTTTTGAGATCGCCTGTGATGGTAACTGACCATACACCCTGACTTTGTTTGGTCATGTCTTTGGTTTCGATGACAGCTGCACCGCTTTCGGAGTCACTGCCGGTTTTGTAGCGTTTGACCTGTACCTTGGAAGCAGTTGGTGCCCACACCTTGAAAGTAGTGGAGGAAGGGGTGTAGGTAGCACCCAGATCATTGCCGCTGTAGGCATATTGGTCGAGTGCAGACATTTCCGCATAGGACACGGCATCGGCATTCAGAACCGAAAGGGTGGAAAAAACGGACATAGAAAGTGCTGCTGACATCAGAACAGCTGCCGCTTTCCGCATACGGGTTCGGAGATTTGCCATAAAAATTCCCTCTTTCTAATTATTTTTTATTACTTATAGTTTAATATATCGAGGTAGAATTATATTTCTGTTTTAGAAAAAATAATAATTTCTCTTGACAAGAAAAGGGGAATGCTGTAAAATGAAAACGGTTTTCAAATTCGGGAGGGATACCATGTCATCAGGCGGTTATAAAACAAAGCAGCGTGATGCGATTCTGCGGTATATGCAGGAGCATCAGGAACATCATGTGACCGTAAACCAAATCAGTGACAGCTTTGCCGGAGCAATCGGTGTCACAACGATTTACCGTCATTTAGAAAAACTGCTGGAGCAGGGATTGATACGGAAATATACCGTGGACGGAGCAGGAGCCTGCTTCCAGTATGCCGAGGACAGGCAGTGCCGTGAACATTTTCATCTGATGTGTGAAAAATGCGGCTGTTTGATTCACTTGGAGTGTTCTCATCTGAATGGTCTTTCAGGGCATATTTTAGAGGAACACGGTTTTCGCATTGACCCGTTTCGCACGGTGTTTTATGGATTATGCAGGGATTGTATCAAGGAGGAAGTATGAAACAATGGATATGTCTGGTGCTGTGTGCGGCAATGCTGATATGCTGCGGGTGCGGTGCCAAAAAAGTGCAGAAGGATGACGGAAAAATCAAGGTAGTGGCAACCATCTTCCCGCCTTACGATTTTGCAAGAGAGATAGGGGGAGAGTATGCCGATGTTTCCATGCTGCTCAAACCCGGTACGGAAAGCCACAGCTATGACCCGACTCCGCAGGATATGATACGCATTCAGGAGTGTGACCTGTTCCTTTATGTAGGGGGAGAGTCCGATGAATGGGTAAATGAATTATTGGAATCGGGTGACAAAAAGCCCAAAAAGGTGATTGCATTGATGGATTGTGTTGACACCGTGCAGGAGAAGCTGACAGAGGGCATGGAGGGGGAAGAGGAAGACGAGGAAGATGAACACGTCTGGACATCTCCTGTCAATGCCGATGCCATTACACGAAAAATTTCAGAAGCAATGTGTGAATTAGACACCAAAAATGCAGGCTATTTCAGCAATAATACAGCGGCATATTGCCGTGAACTGGCGGCACTGGACGATGCATTCCGCAAGGTCAGGGAGGAAGCCAAAAGAAATGTACTGGTTTTTGGGGACAGGTTTCCGTTCCGCTATTTTGCAGACGCCTATGACCTGCGGTATTATGCGGCATTTCCGGGCTGTTCCTCGGAAACAGAGCCGAGTGCGGCAACCATCTCCTTTTTGATTGATAAAGTAAAGGAAGAGAAAATTCCCGTTGTGCTGTCCATTGAGTTTTCTAACGGCAAGGTGGCGGATACCATCTGTGAAAGCACGGGAGCCAAAAAAAGCACGTTCCATTCCTGCCATAATGTAACACAGCAGGAATTGGACAGTGGTGCAAGCTATGTATCTTTGATGCAGGAGAATCTTCGTGTATTGAGGGAGGCTTTGTGCTGATGGCATTGATTACCTGTGAAAAAGTGTCGTTTTCCTATGAAAACACGGGGGTTATCAAAAATCTGAGTTTTACAGTGAATGAGGGCGATTATCTCTGCATTGTCGGAGAAAACGGTTCGGGCAAAAGTACCTTGATGAAAGGGCTTCTGGGATTGAAAGCACCGGCAGACGGCAGAATTATCCGTGGAGATGGTCTGAAAGCCAAGGAAACCGGCTATCTTCCTCAGCAGACACCGGCACAAAAGGATTTTCCTGCCAGTGTGGAAGAAGTGGTGCTGTCGGGCAGGCTCAACAGTCGTGGTATCAGACCGTTCTATACTAAAGCCGACAAGCAGATTGCCAAAGACAATATCCAACGGCTGGGAATTGAACATTTGGCGAAAAGGAGCTACCGTGACCTTTCGGGCGGTCAGCAGCAGAGAGTCCTGTTGGCAAGGGCGTTGTGTGCCAGCAAGCGGATTCTTCTGCTGGACGAGCCTGTTACGGGGCTTGACCCCATTGTCACGGAGGATATGTACCGTCTGATAGAGGAACTGAACCGAAAAGAAGGGATTACCATTATCATGGTGTCCCATGATATTCGTTCTTCGGTGCAGTATGCCAGCCATATCCTGCACTTGGATTCGGACGATACCTTTTTTGGTACCACGGAGGAATATCTCCGCAGTCCGAAAGGCAAATATTTCTTTGCGGAGGGAACTTGATTGTTAGACGAAATCATTACCATGTTTTCATACAGCTTTTTTGTGAGAGCAGTCATAGGCGGTTCATTGATTGCTTTGTGTGCGGCATTGCTCGGTGTGAGCCTTGTGCTGAAACGGTATTCCATGATAGGGGACGGCTTGTCCCATGTAGGGTTCGGGGCATTGGCAATTGCCGCAGCGGTCAATGCGGCGGCACCACTGGAATTTGCCGTGCCGATTGTGGTGATAGCCGCCTTTTTTCTGCTGAGGCTCAGCGAAAACAGCCGAATCAAGGGAGATTCCGCCATTGCCATTATCTCGACGGCGGCATTGGCAGTCGGTATTATGGTGGCAACCATGACCACCGGCATGAATACCGATATTAACAGCTATTTATT
>ONUD01000236.1 GCA_900320925.1 uncultured Eubacteriales bacterium | reverse complement strand
GGAAAGTGTCTACATCGGCGGCGGTACCCCCACGACCCTCAGTGCCGTGCAGTTGACAACGCTGATAGCTGCCATCAACAGCAGCTTTGCCATGCAGACCTGTCGGGAATTTACCGTAGAGGCAGGCAGACCTGATACCATTGACCGAGAGAAGCTTTCCGCTATTTTAGCAGGCGGTGCCGACAGAATCAGTATCAATCCCCAAACGCTGAATGACAGTGTTTTAGCCGTCATCGGCAGAAAGCATTCGGCTGAACAGACAATCCAAGCCTATCACTTAGCCCGTGAAGTGGGCTTCCGCCATATCAATATGGATCTGATTGCAGGACTCCCCACAGACACTGTAGAGAGCTTCCGTGACACGCTGGATAAAATCTGCGAATTGTCACCCGAAAGCATTACCGTGCATACGCTTGCCATGAAACGCTCCTCCTCGCTGACACAACAGGGCAGTGTCCTTGCCACGGGAGAAGTCCCTGCGGCAGGAATGCTGCGGTACTGTGAAGAAACACTCATGCAGGAGGGCTACCACCCCTACTACCTCTACCGCCAGACCCGTATGGAAGGCAATCTGGAAAATGTCGGCTGGGCAAAGGACGGCTTTGATGGGATTTACAACGTCTTTGTCATGGACGAAACCCATACCATCCTCGGCTGCGGTGCAGGAGCCGTGACAAAGCTGAAAAAACCGCTGTCCGAAAGCTTATCAAGAATATTTAACTACAAATATCCGTATGAATATAGCAACGGCTTTGAAGAAATGCTGAAAAGGAAAGAGCAGGTGGCACAATTTTATGATGAAATGGCTGAATACTTATCGGAGATATGCCTGTGACATACACCATATCAATGAACAGGTCAGAGAGGATGCCAAAGGATTAGTAGAAATGACGGAAGAGCTTTTCCGTTATGACCTGCGGCAGATAGTGGAACAGGTGCTGACAATCCCCGTGAAGCGTCCGATCCTTCTGCTGTCAGGCCCCTCCAGCAGCGGCAAAACCACCTCTGCCCAGAAGTTAGCAGATGAATTTCGTGCCAAGGGCTGTGAAGTGCAGCATATTTCCATGGACGATTTCTATCTCGGTATCAAATACATCCGGACACTGCCCGACGGCAGACCGGACTTTGAATCGGTGGAGGCACTGGATATTCCCCTCATCAAGCAAAGTATCCGTCAGCTTGCCGCAACAGGTGAGTGTGACCTTCCAAGATATGACTTCCGCAACAGCTGCCGCATGGAGGAAACCAGACATCTGCAATTGTCCTCCCATACCGTTATCATTATGGAGGGAATCCACGCCCTGAACCCGATTTTCAGCAGCGGCATGACAGACGGTATCAGCAAAATTTACATCAGTGTCAAGCAGGGCATTAAAGACAACGAGGACTATGTACTGACCAACCGTGAAATCCGCTGTATCAGGCGAATGGTCAGGGACTATCATTTCCGTGAGGTACATCCCGAACATCTTCTGGATATGTGGCAGTCCATCGTGGACGGAGAAAAGAAATATATCCGCCCTTACCGCTATACCAGTGATTTCACCATTAACTCGCTCCATCTCTATGAACCCTGCCTGATGAAGGAAACGGCGGTTTCCCTGCTGAGCCAAGTGGAAAGGCACAGCCCTTACTATGACACTGCCTGCCATCTGGCAGACTCCCTGCAAAGATTTGAATCCCTTGATGCACAGCTCGTGCCGGAAAACTCCCTGATGAGAGAGTTCATCGGCGGCGGAAATTATGTATATTAAAGCTTTTTTTTTCAAAACTATTGAAGAATATAGGGTTGGTATGGTATAATAGGGTACACTTGAAATGATTGCAAAGGAGAATGAACATTATGAGTATTCTGGAAGATGTATTGTTAAACGCAAGATCGGCAGTGGATTCTGTCGGCAAAAAAGCAGGAAAAGTGATTGATATGTCCAAGCTGATAATGGCGGCTGCCGACATTAAAGCGGAACTGTCCAAAAAGTACGAGATCCTCGGCAGAGTCACTTTCGAGGCTCAGACCAAAGGCAAGGATTACAGCAAAAGCGTGGCAGAAATCGTGGAAAAAATTTCACAGCTCCAAGCAGAGCTTGCTTCTGTCAATGAAATGATCGCCAACTCCAAAAACCGCCCCAAATGCACCAACTGCGGCAGTTATAATGCCAAAGGAGCCGTGTTCTGCAACAAGTGCGGGGCAAAACACGT
>ONUD01000007.1 GCA_900320925.1 uncultured Eubacteriales bacterium | reverse complement strand
TGGAACTTCCCAAGCTTCCGCAGGTCAATGACGGTACAGCACTGTATGACTGGGTGAGGTTTATCAAATCGAGTGATAAGGAGGAGTCGGAATAGAAAAAAGAAATCAAGAGTTAATACAACAAATGAGAGCAAGAGGCGTAGATGAGAAATTTATCAAGCAGTTTTTCGGGAATGTATAATTATAGAAAGAAAATGATGCTTAAAAATTCGTTTGAATTTTTATATTATTAAGAAAGTGAGGTTTTAAAACATGGGATTTTCAATGGATATGCCCGATGTGGAAGAAGTAAAGGAGGAAGTGGCGGAAAAACTGGCACCTGCCCCCGAAGTGAAAGTGAAGCTCGAAAAGGCCGCTGACAGCAATACACAAGAACTGTTTACGTTTGATTTAGGCTCGCTGGAGGACAGAAGGAACATTGTTTCGTCCATTGACAATTTCGGCAGTGACATCGTGCAGAAGTCTGCTCAAAAGAATGAACTGCTGAATGTCCGACTGGTTGACCTGAGCCGTATGGGAAGTGAAAACGGCGAAGTGGTCAGCGGTCTGACACAGCTCCAGACACAGATGAAAGACCTTGACCCCTCAGGTATCGACTTTACCAGAAGAGGGGCTTTGGGCAAGCTGTTCAATCCTGTAAGAAGCTATTTCACCAAGTTTGAAAAGGCTGACAACATTATTGCCCAGACAGTGGAATCCCTCGGCAAAGGCAAAGCGGTGCTGAAAAATGACAACACCACGCTGGAAATTGAGCAATTGGCACTGCGTGACCTGACCAAAAAGCTCTCCCAACAGGTGGAAATGGGCATGAAGATGGATGAATCTATCACGGCCGCCATCGAAAAAGCCAAAGTCGAGAATGTAGACGAGGAAAGAATCAAGTTTGTGGAAGAAGAGGTACTCTTCCCTCTGCGTCAGAAAGTCATGGATCTCCAGCAGATGCAGACCGTCAATATGCAGGGCATTATTGCCATGGAAATCGTCAGACGCAACAACAAGGAATTGATTCGTGCCGTAGAAAGAGCGGAGAATGTCACAGTATCTGCCTTGCGGATTGCGGTGACAGTGGCCAGTGCCTTGTATAACCAGAAAATCGTGCTGGAAAAGGTCAATGCCGTCAATGAAGCAACCAACAAGCTGATTGGTGCCACCTCAAAAATGCTCAAGGAGCAGGGTGCCAGCATCCAACAGCAGGCAATGGAAACCAGTGTATCCATCGATACTCTCAAAGAAGCATTTGCTGATACCTTTGAGGCACTGGATGCCGTCAGTACTTACAAGTCCAAGGCACTTCCCCAGATGAGGACTACCATCGAGCAGTTCCGTACACTTGCCGATGAGGGCGAAAAGCGTATCCTGAAAATGGAAGCGTCCGAGGAAAGAAAACAGCAGCTTCTGGCAGGTGAAAATCCCCTTAAAAAGCTGAACGGTTGACGACAATAGACAATTAATGATGTGTAATGAACCACCCCCCGCAATCACCGTCATCAACGGTCATTGCGGGGGGTGGTATTTAGAAATAATAAAAATGCAATCTCACAAGGTTTCCCTAAGTTCCATGGAGTATCAATCTGTAACCGTTACTGCCGAAAGCTTAGCCGAAGCATAGAGATTCTGACCGTCCATTACTTCAATGTAGGGAGTGTACGTACCCTTAGCAGGGAACTTGTAGTTATAAGTGGTAGTGTCAGAGCTGATTTTCTGCATACCCAAGTAGGTTTTTTTGCCGTTCTGAATGTAGTAGTATCTGTAAGTGTAGTCTGCCTTGCCGTTGGTTACCGAAGCAGTTGTCTTGAAAGTCTGTGACTTTTTGATTTTTGTAGAGGAAGCTGCTTTAAAAGCGACCTTGAAATCAACTACTGTGATTGACGGAAGTGTCAAGATCGTAGTAGCACCGTTAGCGTCTGTCACTTCCAATTCAGGAATGTATACACTGGGGTTCGTAAACTTATAGGCATACATCACTTGAGGAGATCTCACGTTTTTGACGGTGGAAGCCACCTTTTTGTCCATGGTACCGACATACTCTCTGTAGCAGAATTTGCAGGTGTAAGGAGCTTTTCCGCCGTTTACAATGGCAGCAACCTGAAGAGCCTGCTGAGGAGACATTTTGGTGTAACTCGATACCTTGCCGAAACTAACATTCAGGTCTGTGACGGTTACGGTGGAGAACTTCTTTGTGATGGTATTGCCAAGACCGTCTGTTACCTCGACAACAGGCGTATATTTGCCGGGTTTGCTGAACTTATACACGACAGTTCTGTCTCTGTTTTGGCATCTCCATCCGACATCAACATAAGTTTTCTGGTTGTTCGCGTTATTGATATAGTAAAAATCGGTAGTGAATACACAAGCCGGCAAACTTCCTTTGATGTTGATGTTCAATTCGAACCGTGAATTGATACCGATTTTAGTCGGTGTTTCGGTAGTCAATGTCGCATCAAGCGGCTCATATACATTGATATATCCGAGAGTATAGGTTTTGCTGGCACCTGTGGCATCTGTCACTTCTGCTACAGCATCGTACTGATCGGAATAAGTAAACGTGAAATTGTGATTAATTGTTTTAGATGAGCTTTTGATAGGTTTTTTTTCAAAAACAGTGCTGCCATACTTGGTTCTTGTGCCAAAGCGATAGGTGAAAGGACCTTTTCCTTTGGTGACAGTCAGCGATGTTTTAAAAGTTCCGCCGGGACGAAGGGTATAACCGGAAAGAGCCTTGAAGGTGGCCTCCACGGTATTGGTGGAAGCAGCAGCTGTTGTCTTTGCAGTAGTAACAGCTGCACTAACGGGCATTGATGCCACAGTGCCTGATGTTACCATGACTGCTGATGCTAAAAGAGCAATGGCACTCATTGCCACTTTGGCGATGATTCTTGTCTTTTTCATAAACTCCTCAAACTTCCTTTCTGTACTTGGCGATGATTTTCTCAACCATCTATGAGTACAGTATACCATGGCATTTTTTGAATCGCAATAGTTTTTTTATAATTTATTTACAATTCGTTTAAATTAGTACATTTTTACAAAAAAATAGAAATAGTTATCTCATATTTATTTATTTGGGGGGTATTCATAACACCTCTTTGACTGAAATGGCTGTCAATGAACCGATATACTCTCCCGATGATGGATACTGTCACAAGAAACGACATATTTTTACCTATAATTCTTTTTGGTATTGAAAAAATATAGTGCAATATGATATAATTATAAGTAATTGTTTTCAACAATGCTAAAATGAATAGGAGTGTGTTTTTATGGAGAAAAGAAGCCAGTGGGGATCAAGGGTGACCTTTATCCTTGCGGCAGTCGGTTCGGCAGTCGGTCTGGGAAATGCATGGCGGTTCCCGGGACTTGCGGCAAAACACGGCGGAGGAACCTTTTTGTTGGTGTATCTGATTGCCATGGTGGTCATGGGGATTCCCTTGCTGATGATGGAGATTTCCATTTCCAGAAAATTCCGCAAGGGTGCCATTGAGTCCATGCGTGGTATCAACAAAAAAGCGGAATTTATCGGTTGGGCGGCAACCAGCAATGCTTTCGTCATTGTATGTTACTATGCCGTTGTATTTGCATGGGTCATTTTGATGTTTGTGAACTCGTGGCAGTTTGCGGGCATGACAGGCAATTCCGAAGCCGCTTCGGGATTGTTCGGAGAGCTGACCAAAACAACATGGGCGATTGAGGGAACGGATATTCCGGGAGAAGTGCTTTTGTGTACGCTCGTGGCATGGGGACTGATTTTCTACTGTATCAGGAACGGTGCCAGCTCCGTGGGCAAGGTCGTGAAATTTACGGTATTTGCCCCTGTGGTACTGCTCTTGATCATGGCCATCAAGGGATGTACCATGCAGGGAGCAGGCAATGGTCTGGCAATGTTCTTTATCCCCGATTTTTCGGCACTGGCAGACCCCTCCTTATGGGTGGATGCCATCGGTCAGGTATTCTACAGTCTGTCCATCATGATGGCTATCATGTTTGCCTACGGTTCCTATGTGGGAGATGATGCCAATGTAGCGGCAGATGCTGTTATTATTGCCTTCTCCGATATGGCGATCAGTGTCTTGTCGGGTATCGTCATGTTCTCGACAATGGGCGGCACGGGAATGCTGGACAAAGTGACCGCAAGCGGTATCGGGACAGCCTTTATTGTGTATCCGCAGGCCATTGTCAATCTGACAAATATCGGCTGGCTGAATGCGGTATTCGGAGCCATCTTCTACTTAATGCTTATCACGCTTGCCATCGACTCCGCCTTTTCCATCGTGGAAGGTGTATCGGCGGCCGTCGCAGATAAATTCCATCTCAAACCCAAAACTGTGACGATTGCCGTGTGCAGTATCTGCGGCGTAATTTCCCTGCTTTTCACCACGCAGGCAGGACTGGCATGGCTCGATATTGTGGACAACTGGACGAATCAAATCAATCTGATTCTGATAGGCATTCTCGAATGTATTGCCATCGGCTGGACATTCAGCCTGAAAAAAGTACTTGCCGAAGTCAACCGGAATACCAAAAAATTCAAGACACCGTACTGGTGGTTTGCGGCATCTATCAAGTTTGTATCTCCTGTGCTGCTGGCAGGTCTGTTTGTCTGGAATATGATTGACCTGTTCGGGGCAAAAGGCGGCAGCTACGGCGGTTATCCGATATGGTCGCAGGTTGCGGCAGGCTGGATCGTGTCAGGTCTGGTATTTGTCAGCGGCTTTATCGCAAAAGGTATCATCAACAAGAAAAAGAAAGCAGGCTTTGTCGAAGACGAGGTTGTCTGGAAAGACTGAACAGCGAGGAACAGGGAACAGGGAACAGCCCTGTTCCTCGTTTTTTTTCCATATACTGAAACAGGATGAATGCAAAAAGTGGCTTGAAAAAGGGGAAAAGGTATGATAAAATAAAGAAAGCATACAATGGGAGTGTGAGGAACGTTTGTGGAATGTCATTGTGGAAGTGTATAACTGGTTTACTGCCTTAATGCTGAGTTTCAGGGCAACAGATGTACTCGACATTGTGGCAGTGGCATTTATTATATACAATATCATCAAGATTGCCCGTGAAACACGGGCAGAACAGCTGTTGAAAGGTATTTTCATTTTGCTGGTAGTGTTTACGTTCTCCAAGATTTTTAATCTGAAAATGCTCAATACCCTGTTTACCTCTTTCTTCCAGTTCTCTATGCTGGCAGTGCTGATTGTGTTCCAGCCCGAATTGAGGAGTGCGTTGGAGCATATCGGACGCAGCAGGATTGCCAAATACTGGAATGCCATTTCTGCCCCTGCGGATGAAGAGGAAATGAAAGTCAAACACCTCAAACGGTGCATTAACTGTGTGGTAGAAGCGGCTAACAATTTCCAGAAATCCAAAACAGGTGCTTTGATGGTCTTTGAACGCCAGACAAAGCTGGGGGATATTGTCGATACAGGCACCGTGATCAATGCAGAACCCTCTGTGCCGGTGATTGGCAACATCTTTTTCAACAAGGCACCGCTTCATGACGGTGCCATGATCCTCAGGGACGGACAAATCTATGCGGCAGGCTGTATCCTTCCCCTTACCAAAAACAACAGCAGTGTCAGTATCGACCTCGGTACACGTCACAGAGCGGCTTTGGGATTGAGCGAAAACAGTGATGCAGTGGTAGTGGTTGTGTCCGAGGAAACAGGCACCGTGTCCGTGGTCGTCAACGGCGTGATTTCAAGGGACTATACAAGAGAATCTCTGAATGTCACGCTCGAAGAACTGCTGATTCCCAAGGCAACGGAAAAAAGTGACCGTATCCCCATTATCACAGGCATAAAGAAGGTTAAAAGTAATGAAAAAGAGGATAAGTAAATTCAGACTTGGCAAACTGTTCTATAACGATAAATTTGTCATGTGCTTTTCATTCGCTCTGGCATTTATCCTTTGGCTGTACGTTGCCTCCACGACACAGGAGGCTTCTGTTTTTACCGTTACGGATATTCCTGTCAGCCTTCCGGAACTGACACATGACCTCAAATACTTCAATATCAACGACATCCGGGCAGAAGTCAGAATTTCCGGCAATGCCCTTGTGGTCGCTACCGTCACCAGTGATGATATTTATATCACTGCCGCTGATACCAGCTTTATCACTTCCCCCGGCAACTATACCCTTGACCTCGTTCCTAAAAAAAGCGGTATGAAAACCGATTATAGCTTTGAATCAACCCCCTCGCCCTCCAGCATGAACGTCTATGTCGATACCCAGTTGGAACGGGAGTTCCCGATCACCGACAAAATTATTGTGTCCTCGGTGGATGAAAATGCCTATGTCTCCACTACCACGCTTTCCCAGCAGACAGTCAAGGTATCCGGGGCAGGCTCGGTGGTGCAGAGTATTGCCCAAGTCTGTGCAGAGTATGAATTTACCTCTCCCCTGACACAGACAACGGTGGTGAATGCCCCATTGGTGTTCTATGATGAGGACGGCAAGAAAATTGATACCCGCTACATTACCTCCGATATTACCAGAGTAGATGCCACTGTCCCCATCCTCAAGGCCGTGACCGTGGACATTACCCCCTCTGTTGCCAATCTTCCCGAAACACTGCATATTGCCGACAGAATCCATGTAACGCCCTCTTCTGTCAAGATAGCGGTTCCTAACAGTGTCAGTACGGCTAATCTCGAAGTTCTGACTTCTGACATTGATTTCTCCGAAGTATCCCTTTCCAACAATACCTTTGAAACCAAGCTGACGATTCCCTCCGGATGCAAGGTCATTGACGGTACGGAAAAAGCCGAAGTGAAGTTTGATATGACCGATATGACCCTCAAGACACTCACACTGTCTGATTTCTCCGTCATCAACGAGGGAACGGAACAAAGTACCTCCGTTTCTGCTAAATCCCTCAGCATCACGCTGATAGGCTCGAAAGAACAGCTTGCGTCCCTTACCGCTTCCAATGTCACGGCTGTGATTGATATGTCCCAGAAATCCTCCAATTTTGTCGGCATGGCGGAAATGGCTGTCACTGTCAATCTCAACAGCAAATTTGACCTTTGCTGGGTTTACGGCAGTTATACGGTCAGTGTGACTGCTTCCAGAAAATCAGAAAATTCCTCCGAGTAACCGCTCGGAGGAATTTTTTTGGCTCAACTGTACCTTTTAAAAACTTAAAAACTGTGCATTTTAATAAGTACAGTTTTCGTGTATGATGAATACATCATTTTTTAGGAGGATATTGTTATGGAAAGAAAAAAATCGCAGGAACATTTGAGAAATATCGTATTGACAGCCGTCTTGGCGGCCATGGTCTATGTGTTGACGGCATTTGTCAAAATCCCGACACCGCAGGGCTATATCCATATCGGGGACGGCATCA
>ONUD01000021.1 GCA_900320925.1 uncultured Eubacteriales bacterium | reverse complement strand
GAGGGAAGACACCTGTTTGGTAAACAAGGTCTGCTTGACAGGTACCTTGATGGACACTTCCCGAAAGGTCTTGGCATAAATCTGTGCATCGCCCTCTACCAGCTTGGAAGAACCGTCCGTGTACTCTATCACACCGCTGACCAGCATCTGACCGCTGCGGACACCATCGCCGACTTTTACTTTAGCCGTGCCGTTTTTGACCTCCATGCGTGTCACTGTACCGTCTGCACGGGACAGAATGTTGCCGGCAGCGGCATTTTTTTCAGGTGCGGCAATGCGGGAATTGACCCTGACCTCCGCTTCCGTTCCCATGAGATTGATGGTGATCCAACTGATACGGCTGTCCTCCAGACAAAGGGCGTTTTCGATTTTATCGGCATCAATGCTGTCAAATCTGGCTCCCTCATAAAGGCCGTGTTCTTTCAGCTCCTGACGCAGCTCGTATTCATTGATGTCGGGTGTGACAGTGACCTGCACGTTCCAGATGAATCCCGTACCGTACCACAGTGCCGCTCCCCATACCACCGCTCCTACCAGCAGACCGTAGCGGGAACGGTACTTTTTCAGCAGATACGGCAAGCCGTGCTGGCGGAGGATATGCAGTTCACACGCTGTTTTTTCTGCCGTTCGCTCCAGATAAGGGGTATCCCGTATCCTGACACACCCTCCAAACAAGGTTTCACCGCTTTTAAAATCCCACATATGGATACCGCTCTTATAAGCCGTGTTCAGAAACCTCTCGGGAAAGGCATCCCTTACTTCAAACTCCGTCCATCCCAACAGCCATCTGAGCAACTTTAACAGCACTGTCCCGCACTCCTTACATAATATATTCAATTCCTGTAATGAAGCCCCTTATCACTACATCACAGTCAGTCATACATTGAATATGCAGCCCTCTGCCGGAAAAAGCAAGCACATATTTTCCCGTATGGAGCTTGATGGAGGTATCACTGTACTCTACCACACCCTTGTTGCCCTCCAGTATGACTTCCCCGTTGCCGTGGATCTCCATATGCACCGAGGAAACTTCCGGCATATTCCGTCCGCTTCTCTTCATATAATAAACCACCTTCCCAAAGCGGATTTATGAAATAACTATGCATGGAAAAGAGTTGGTATGCATGAAGAAGCTTGCCGCTGTAGGTTCTCTTTTGATAGCAGCCGTATTGCTCCTGTTTCCCCGTGCCGTGTCACAGGGGATTTCCTTAGGGTTGGAAAATGCGGCTGTTTTGCTGATTCCCTCCCTGTTCCCGTTCATGGTGCTGTCCTCGTTCATGATTCGTTCGGGAGCCTGTGAGCCTGTCGGAAAGATGCTTTCCCCTGTGACAAAATTTCTGTTTGGTCTGCCTGCGGCGGCAGCTTCTGCCATTCTCATGAGTTTGGTGGGCGGCTTTCCCGTAGGGGCAAAGTGCATACGGCTCTTATATGAAAACGGCAGGATCACCCATGCACAAGCCAAACGAATGAGTGATTTTTGTGTATGCTCCGGCCCTGCCTTTTTGATTACGGCAGTAGGAACACTCCTTTTGCACAATGCCGCTGTCGGTATCATTTTGTATCTTTCACAAGTGCTGTCTGCCATTCTTTTAGGGATGTTGTCCCGCCTTTTCGCCAAAGACACCCAACAGCCTGCTGTTCCTTCTGCTGCCGTGCCGACAGACCTCATGCAGTCTTTTATCCTGTCCTGCACGGACGGGGCAAGTGCCATTATCGAACTGACTGCCATGGTTGCCGTCTTTTCGGGTATCATGGCATTGCTGCCACAGGCGGCAGTACTGCTCGAAGTCACCGCCGCCTGCAAAAATCTGACAGACCGTCCGCTTTGGTGCATTGCCTTTGCATCGGGATATGGGGGGCTGTGTGTACACTTCCAGATATTCAGTTTGCTGAAAGACCTGCACATCAGCAAACTGCGTTTTGAACTGTTCCGGCTTGCCAATGCCGCCCTGTCGGCAGGGATCACCTATGGCATTTGCACCTTGTTTCGTCCTGCCGTCACGACTTTCGCCATTGCCGGCAATGCGGCGGCAGAGTTGACCTCGACCAGTATCGTGGGAGCAGTATCCCTGTTGGTGATGTCAGGCATCTTCCTGCTGTCCCAGCAGGGCGATGTCAAAATCGGGAACATAGTCCTTTCGGGCAGATGACAACTCCTGCACGAACCCTTCCATGTCCATTTGTTCCAACACTTTGTGATATTCTCTTTTGGTAATGCGGCGGTTGATTTCGGGAAACTGCGGTGCATTGCCCAAGGGGGTATACTGTGCCATCAGGCTGACAAGGATTTCATTTCCAAAATGCTCTTTCAGGCATTTCAGCACGGCAATGGAATTTTTGGTATGCTGGGGCAGAATCAGGTGGCGGACAATCGTTCCTTTTTGCATGATACCATTCCCGTCTAAAACAGGCTTGCCTGTCTGACGCACCATTTCTGCAATGGCTTTGAGGGCGGTTTCGGGGTAGTCCTCTGCATGGGAATATTTTTTTGCCGTTTCCGCATGGGCATACTTCATATCGGGCAGGTAAATATCCACAATTCCCTCCAGCCGTTTCAGGGTTTCGGCTTTTTCATAACCGCCTGTATTGTACACAATGGGAATTTTCGGTTTGTACCGTTCAAAGCACTCGATAATGCTTTCAATGTAGGGAGTCGGACTGACCAGATTGATGTTATGCACCCCTGTTTCTTCCAACCGTCTGATATGCTCGGACAGCTCCCGTACAGTCAGCACCTTTCCATAACCGCCCGTGCTGATTTTGGCATTCTGGCAGTATACACACGACAGCACACACCCTGAAAAAAATACGGCTCCTGAGCCTTTGGTACCGCTGATACACGGTTCTTCCCAGAAATGCGGGGCAATTCTTGCCACTCTCGGCAGGATTCCCTGACGGCAGAATCCTTTTCCTTCACTTTCCGTTCTGGGTGCATGGCACTCCCTCGGACAAAGACTGCAAATATATTCCACTACACTTCACTCCTCATTCAAAAAGACGCTGTACATTCATGCACAGCGTCCTTTTTTACATCATTTCTTGGAATGCAGACGTTAAAGGGGGCAGATTATCTGACCTGTCGATAATTACCATGTCTGCAAACTGTTCCGCACCGTTCCAGTCCTCTGTCAGAACAGCAACAATATCAATGCCCTTGATTTGCCGGCAAATTTCCATTTCCGTCCTGCTGCCCACGGCAATGATAACGTCAGGTTCAAACAGGCGGATTTGTTTCAGGCAGTCCTCTGCGGTACCGATACAAGTAGTATGCTGTATTTCCAGTTCGTTCAGCTTATCCTCCACGGCTTTGGAACTGCCGATGAGAAAGGCTCTTTTCCTGCCCCTCAGTTCCTCAAGGGCAACCGGCAGACAGCCCTGCTTGAAGTAGATTTTCTTCGGTAAACTGATACAAGCCATGGTTTACTCCTCACCGTAGTATGCCTTGAGGTACATTTCCTTGATTTCGGAGAACAGGGGGTATCTGGGGTTCGCACCCGTACACTGGTCATCAAATGCCTGTTCCACCATTTCGTCAAGGCTGGCAAGGAAGTCCTCTTCTGTGACACCGTAATCCGCAATCGTTTTCTTAATGCCGCATACCTCTTTGAGTTCTTCAATCTTCTGAATGAAGAGGTCAAGCGTTTCATTATCGTCTTTGCCGCAGATACCGAGGAATCTTGCACACTCGCAGTATCTTTCCAAGGTATGCGGATAGGGGTATTGTGAGAATGTACCCATTTTCGGCGGTACGGGATTGGCATTGAACCGCATGACATAAGTGATGAGCAGGGCATTGGCGATACCGTGAGGAATATGATGGAATGCCCCCAGCTTATGTGCCATGGAGTGGCACACACCCAAAAAGGCATTGGCAAATGCCATACCTGCCATGGTGGAAGCGGTTGCCATTTTTTCTCTGGCAATCGGATCTTTGGCTCCGTTTTCATAGGCGGACGGGAGATAGGCAAAGATATTCTTCATTGCCTGCAAAGCAAGACCGTCGGTATATTCGGTTGCCATGATAGAAGCGTAAGCTTCCAAAGCATGGGTCAGGGCATCAATGCCCGAAGCACTGGTCAAGCCTTTGGGCTGGTTCATCATGTTGTCGGCATCAATGATGGCCATATTCGGCAGCAACTCATAGTCAGCCAGCGGATATTTGATATGTGTTTTTTCATCGGTAATGACGGCAAAGGGAGTTACTTCGGAGCCTGTGCCGGAGGAAGTCGGGATAGCAACAAAGTAAGCTTTTTCACCCATTGTCGGGAATGTATAGACTCTCTTGCGGATATCCATGAAACGCATGGCCATATCCATGAAGTCAGCTTCGGGATGTTCGTAAAGCACCCACATGATTTTACCGGCATCCATGGCAGAGCCGCCGCCCAATGCAATAATCACATCGGGTTCAAACAGTGCCATAGCGGCAGCTCCCTCTTTGGCAGAAGCCAGTGTGGGGTCAGGCTGGACATTGTAGAAGCAGGTGTGCTGGATGCCCATTTCGTCCAGCTTGGTTTCAATCGGCTTGACATAGCCCTTTTTATACAGGAAAGAGTCTGTGACAATGAACGCTCTCTTCTTGCCCATGACCGTGCCAAGCTCATCCAAAGCAACCGGCATACAGCCTTTCTTGAAGTATACCTTTTGCGGTGTCCGGAACCAAAGCATATTTTCTCTGCGTTGTGCCACACGCTTGATATTGAGCAGGTGCTTCACGCCCACGTTTTCGGACACAGAGTTGCCGCCCCAGGAACCGCAGCCGAGTGTCAGTGAGGGTGTCAGTGCAAAGTTGTACAAATCACCGATACCGCCGTGAGAGGACGGGGTATTGATGAGGACACGGCACGTTTTCATAGCATGATAGTGTTTTTCGATTTTTTCTTTCTGTGCCGGGTGGATAAACAGGGAAGAGGTATGACCGTAACCGCCGTCTGCCACTAACTGTGCTGCTTTGGCAAGTGCCTCATCGAAGGTTTCTGCCTTGTACATGGCCAGCACAGGAGACAGCTTTTCATGGGCAAATTCCTCGCTGATGTCCACGCTTTCCACTTCACCGATCAGGACTTTGGTGCTTTCCGGCACTTCCACCCCTGCTAAAGCGGCAATTTTATAGGCAGACTGACCGACAATTTTGGCGTTCAATGCTCCATTGATAATAATGGTTTTTCTTACCTTGTCAAGCTCATCGCCCTGGAGGAAGTAGCATCCTCTGTCGGCAAATTCCTGCTTTACTTCATCATAGATATCGGACAAGACCGTTACACTTTGCTCGGAAGCACAAATCATGCCGTTGTCAAAGGTTTTGGAATGGATAATCGAGTTCACTGCCACTTGGATATCGGCGGTGCTGTCGATAATCACAGGGGTATTGCCTGCACCGACACCCAAAGCAGGCTTGCCGGAAGAATAAGCCGCCTTGACCATGCCGGGGCCGCCTGTGGCAAGGATGGTATCGGATTCCCTCATCAGGGCGTTGGTCAGTTCCAGAGAGGGTACATCAATCCAGCCGATGATATTTTCCGGTGCCCCTGCTGCCACAGCAGCTTCGAGAACAATTTTGGCTGCTGCGATTGTGGATTTCTTGGCACGGGGATGGGGACTGATGATGATACCATTTCTTGGTGTCAGACAGATCAGGG
>ONUD01000045.1 GCA_900320925.1 uncultured Eubacteriales bacterium | reverse complement strand
TGAGAAAAAAACGTGCAACGGAGTGAGTATATGGACAAATTCAAGCTTGTATCAAATTACAGACCCACAGGCGACCAGCCGCAGGCAATCCAGACCCTTATCAACAGTATCCGTGCAGGCAATAAGGAACAGACCTTGTTAGGTGTCACGGGTTCTGGCAAGACCTTCACCATGGCGAATATTATTGCCGCACTCAACAGACCGACACTGGTTCTGGCACATAACAAAACGCTGGCGGCACAGCTTTGTGCAGAATTTAAGGAATTTTTTCCCGAAAATGCCGTAGAATATTTTGTATCGTACTATGACTACTACCAGCCGGAAGCCTATGTGCCGACAACCGATACCTATATCGAAAAGGACAGCTCTATCAACGATGAAATTGACAAACTGCGTCATTCGGCAACACTGGCACTCTCGGAAAGACGTGATGTCATTATCGTATCGAGTGTATCCTGTATCTATTCGCTGGGCAACCCCATTGACTACCGTACCATGGTCATTTCACTCAGACCGGGTATGCAGAAATCCAGAGAAGAACTGCTTGCTAAGCTGGTGGAATTGCAGTATGAAAGAAATGATATTGATTTCAAAAGAAATACGTTTCGTGTCAGGGGCGATGTCGTGGAGATATTCCCCGTGTCGTCCGGCGATACCATTATACGAGTGGAGTTTTTTGGTGACGAGATTGACAGGCTTAGCGAAGTCAATCCCGTGACAGGGGAGGTCAAAGCCACTGTCCGCAATGCCGCCATCTATCCCGCTTCCCACTACATTGTACCCCGTGAGAAAATGGAGGGGGCAATCCATACCATTGAAGAGGAATTACAGGAACGTGTCAAATACTTTGAGGACAGGGGCAAACTGCTGGAAGCGGAACGAATCGAACAGCGTACCAATTATGATATCGAAATGCTGAGGGAAATCGGTTTTTGTCGGGGCATTGAAAATTATTCCAGAGTGCTTTCAGGCAGACCGGCAGGTTCTTCTCCTTATACCCTGCTGGATTATTTTCCGAAAGATTATCTGCTGTTTGTCGATGAATCCCATGTAACTTTGCCGCAGGTGCGTGGTATGTACGGCGGTGACAGGGGCAGAAAGGAAAATCTGGTCAATTTTGGTTTCCGTCTGCCGTCCGCCTATGACAACAGACCATTGAATTTTGAGGAGTTCTATGAAAGAATCCATCAGGCAGTGTTTGTCAGTGCCACCCCCGGCGACCTTGAAAAAGAAAAAAGTACCGTCATCGCCGAACAGGTCATTCGTCCCACAGGACTGTTAGACCCCGAAATCAGTGTCAGACCCGTTGACGGACAGATGGACGATTTGATTTCGGAAATCAATCTCCGTACCGCCAAAAAGCAGAGAGTGCTTGTGACAACGCTGACAAAGAAAATGGCAGAGGATTTGACAGAATACCTTATTTCCGTAGGGATCAAAGTCCGCTATATGCACCATGATATAGACACGGTGGAACGCATGGAGATTATCCGTGATTTGCGTTTGGGAGAGTTTGATGTGCTGGTGGGCATTAACCTGCTCCGAGAGGGATTGGACATTCCCGAAGTATCGCTGGTTGCCATACTGGACGCAGACAAGGAGGGCTTTTTGCGTAGTGAACGCTCCCTCATACAGACCATCGGCAGAGCCGCCCGCAATGCAGAGGGCAAGGTGATCATGTATGCAGACGTTGTGACGGATTCCATGGAAAAGGCCATCACCGAAACCGAACGCCGCCGCCGTATCCAGCAAGCTTACAACGAGGAACATGGCATTATTCCACAAACCATACAGAAAAAAGTCAGTGACATTATTGAAATTTCCACCCGCCATGAGGACGGTCAGAAAACCAAGAAAAAACTGACCAGAGCTGAACGTGAAAAACTGATAGAACAGCTTACCAAGGAAATGAAAGCCGCTGCCAAACTGCTGGAATTTGAACACGCCGCCTATTTGCGTGATAAAATCAAGGAGCTGAGAGGGTAACATGGAAATACTCGGACTGGACAAAATTAAAAAAGAATCGGATACGGTCAACTTGACGGGACTTGACAAAATCAGGCAAATATTCCATAATGATTTACCGAAGATGTCACCCTTTGCCGTGGAGTTGACAAGGCTTGTCGGCAGATTAAGGGAACTGGATACCGATTTTGAAGAGTTTGGTGCCAAGGAACACCAATATCAATTTGCTCCTGTGGTGCCGTTGTCAAGGGTGAGGGATTTTGAAAAACGTCATCAGTTCCAACTGCCGCAGGGGTATGTGGCATTTCTGACACAGGTGGGAAACGGCGGTGCAGGACCTGCCAATGGCTTTTTTTCACTGGAGGAATGCAGGCATTACGGCAACTGGCTGATGATTGCTTCTTATGGGTGCGGCGGTTTCTGTGTCCTGACCAGGGACGGCAGAGTGGGCTATTGGAACGTGGATTCCTCGGAAGAACCCTCTGTGGAGGACATCACCTTTGAAGCGTATGCCCTGAACTGGGCGAAAGATACCATCAAAAAGTATGAATGAAAAGGGGAAACAGTTTGGCAAAGAAAGCAGTGCAGACATATGGCAATGAAAGTATTACCTCCCTGAAAGGGGCGGACAGGGTCAGAAAACGTCCTGCTGTCATATTCGGTTCAGATGGCATAGAGGGTTGCCAGCACTCTGTGTTTGAGATACTCTCCAATTCCATCGACGAAGCAAGAGAGGGTTACGGCAGGGAAATTATCATTACAAAGTATGCCGACCACTCTGTTGAAATAGAGGATTTCGGACGGGGGATTCCTGTTGATTATAACAAAAATGAAGAGCGTTACAATTGGGAACTGGTGTTTTGTGAGCTGTATGCAGGCGGCAAGTACAACAACAGTGAAGCCGAAAGCTATGAGTTTTCATTGGGCTTGAATGGCTTGGGATTGTGTTCCACGCAGTATTCCTCGGAATATATGGACGTGGATATCAGACGTGACGGTACAAGATTTACCCTGCACTTTGAAAAGGGCGAAAACATTGGCGGTTTGCACCGTGAGCAGTACACAGGCAGAAAAACAGGTACCAAAATTCACTGGAAGCCTGATTTGGAGGTGTTTACGGATATTGACATCTCTGATGACTATTTTATCGATACCATCAAAAGACAGGCTATTGTCAATGCAGGCATTAATTTTATTTTCCGTACAGAAAAGGACGGCACATTTGAAGCCCGTGAATACCGATATGACAACGGCATTGTTGACCATGTAAAAGAAATCGTGGGGGAGGACGCTATCTCACAGGTGCAGTCATGGCAGACCGAAAAAATGGTCAGTGACCGTGATGACAAGCCCGAATACAAGACAAAAATCAATATTGCTCTTGCCTTTTCCAATAAAGTCAGTGTATCGGAATATTATCATAATTCCAGTTGGCTGGAGTATGGCGGTGCCCCTGAAAAAGCTGTCAGGAATGCCTTTGTGTACTCCATCGACAGTTATCTTAAACAAAACGGCAAGTATACTAAAAATGAAAGCAAAATCAATTTTGATGATGTCAGGGACTGCCTTGTTATCGTCATTTCATCTTTTTCCAGCGTGACTTCCTATGAAAACCAGACCAAAAAAGCCATTACCAACAAAGGCATACAGGATGCCATGACAGAATACCTGCGTCACCAGTTGGAAGTGTACTTTATTGAAAACAAGCTTGATGCCGAAAAAATTGCCGCACAGGTGCTTATCAATAAAAGAAGCCGTGAAAGTGCCGAAAAGACCCGCCTGAATATCAAAAAGACCCTTTCGGGCAATATGGACATGACAGGGCGTGTTGCCAAATTCGTGGACTGCCGCAGTAAAAACAAAGAAGAACGGGAATTGTTCATTGTAGAGGGCGATTCTGCCTTGGGAGCGTGTAAGCAGGCAAGAAATCCCGATTTTCAGGCCATCATTCCGATTCGTGGAAAAATCCTGAACTGCCTGAAAGCCGACTATGACAAGATTTTCAAGAGTGAAATTATTACCGATTTGCTGAAAGTACTGGGCTGTGGTGTAGAGGTGAAGTCCAAAGCCAATAAAGACCTGTCCTCGTTTGACCTGAACCTGCTGAGATGGAATAAAATCATCTTTTGCACCGATGCAGACGTTGACGGCTTTCAGATAAGGACATTGTTGCTTACAATGATATACAGACTTACACCGACACTCATTCAGGAAGGCAAAGTATTCATAGCGGAGTCACCGCTGTATGAGATAAGCTCAAAGGATAAAGTATAT
>ONUD01000028.1 GCA_900320925.1 uncultured Eubacteriales bacterium | reverse complement strand
TTCTACAACAAGATATTTGCCGTGACCTTTGACGAGAGCTTTGCCAAGGCAACGGGTACTAAAGCAGGCGTTTACAATATGGTCATTGCCTTTCTGACAGCCATGACCATTACGGTGGGCATGAAAATGATGGGTTCACTGCTGATTTCCAGCCTGATTATTTTTCCTGCCATTACCTCGATGAGAATCTGCAAACACTTTCGGAGTGTGGTGATTTGTTCAGGGGTGATGGCAGTACTGTGTTCTGTGACAGGGCTGGTTGTTTCCTACCGCTTCAATACCCCCACAGGAGCCAGCATTGTCATTGTCAATGTGTGCCTGTTGATTCTTTTCACTGTCATCGGTACGGTGATTGACAGGCTCAATGCACGGCGGTATTCAAAATAGTCAACAAAAGCAGCTCTTGTTGAGAGCTGCTTTTTGTATAATATTTTCCTTTTACAAATAGCTCGGATTCGTGTAAAATAAGAGCAGATACATAATAAAGGAGAGTGATGGGATTGAAAAATCTCGGAAAAAAGGTTCTGTCGGTGCTGCTGACAGGCGTGTTGGCAGCATCAGCGGCGGCAGGACTGCCTGGTGCTTTGCAGGCATCGGCTGCCACAACGGATTACGGACTGGCAGAAACTTCACAGAAGGGTGTCATCCTGCACTGCTGGAACTGGTCGTACAAGAACATCAAAAAGTACATGAAAGACATTGCAGCGGCAGGTTATACTTCCGTGCAGACTTCCCCCGTGCAGCAGCCAAAGGACTATTACTGGGAGGGGGTTGCCTATGGTAATGTAGGGATTCCTGATGGCGTAGGCGGCTATGAAGGCAACTGGTGGAAAGCCTACCAGCCCGTGACGTTCTCCATCTGCGACAACGGCCACACTTGGTACGGCAACAAGCAGGAGTTCAAGGAAATGTGTGCCGAAGCTGAGAAGTATGGTGTCAAGGTCATCGTGGATATTGTCGCTAACCATATGGGGAATATCCAGGGCTATAAGATCGGTGACGTAGAAACGGTCATGGGAGATATTTCTCCGCAGGTGGGAGAGTTCTGGAATCCCGATATGCTGACAGATACGTCCTATTGGCACATCAGTACCTCATGGACACATTCCTCTGACGGACGGTTTGACGTAACACAGGGCAACATGGGGATGCCTGACCTGAATACGGGTGACAAAAAGGTACAGCAAATGGTACTGGGACTGCTCAAGGAATGTATCGACTGCGGTGCAGACGGTTTCCGCTTTGATGCGGCAAAGCATATCGAAACGCCCAAGGACAGTGCCGCATTTGCCAGTGATTTCTGGGATGTGGTACTGGACGGTGCCAGAGCCTACTACAAACAGAAAAACGGCTATGACGGCATTTACTTCTACGGGGAAGTACTGAATCGTCTGGATGATACCAATGCCGAAAACTACTACCTCAGCAAGATGTCCCTGACCGACAACTCCACCAGTGACAACCTTCGCAACAGTGTGATAAACGGTTCGGTCAATGCATTGGCAACTGCCAACTACTGCGGTTATGTCCACGGAAAAGCCGATCATGTTGTGATGTGGCCGGAATCCCATGATACCTACATGGGCGGCGGTTCTTCCTATGATGCCAACGACCGTGATATCAAGAGAACATGGGCAATCATTGCTTCCCGTAAAGACTCCACAGGTTTGTTCTTTGCAAGACCTTACTACTCAAAAGATATTCTTGCCAACGATGTTTCCAAGGCAAGACAGTCCAATGCCACCATTCTGGAAAAGCTCGGCGGCGAACAGACACAGCTCGGTGATGTAGGCTCCCTGACATGGGCAGACCCTGCCGTTGTGGCAGCGAACCGTTTCCGCAACTTCTTTGTCGGACAGAGTGAAAAACTCGGCAGTTCGGGCAATACAGCCTATAACGTGCGTGGCAAGACGGGTATCGTGATTGTCCGTGGAGAAGGTCCTGGTGCTGTTTCGCTGAGCGTGGGCATGACGGACGGTACCTATTATGACCAGGTAACGGGTGAAAAATTCACGGTATCGGGCGGTGTCGTGAAGGGAACCGTCAAAAATGCAGACGGTATTGCCGTGGTCTATAATCCCACAAAGGATTATGGAACCGTGTCACCGGAACAGCCTACCGTACTGAAAATTGCCGCAGAAGGAGATGCTACTTTCTCTGCCAATACAGCCACGGTCAAGCTGACAGTATCGGGTGCGGCCTCCGCCACTTATACCACCTCGGAAGGAGCAAGCGGTAAATTTACCACATCAAAAACGCTTACCATAGGTTCTCTGACCGCTACGGGTGAGAATGTCACGGTCACGGTCACGGCAAAGGCGGCTGACGGTACCACTAAAACCAAAAGCTATCTCTACAATAAAAAAGCCCCCCGTTCAGGCTATCCGACATTGAACGGCGGCGGTGTGGTGTTTGACAATGCAGGCTATCGCTGGTCAAAGGTATACTGCTATGCCTACATCGAGGACAGTACGGGTGTCAAGAAAAATGCAGCATGGCCGGGTGTCCTGATGACGGACGAGGGCGGAGATTTCTGGAGCTACGAGATTCCAAGTACCCTCAGCGGCAATATCAGAGTGATTTTCAACGATGGCAGCGGTACCCAGTATCCCTCAGGTCAGGGTCTGCAAATGGCTTCCACTGACAAAAAGCTGTTTACCAACAATGCCCTGACAGCACTGCCTGCTTCCGAACCGGGACTTTCACTGAAGCTG
>ONUD01000035.1 GCA_900320925.1 uncultured Eubacteriales bacterium | reverse complement strand
CGAGATTGTCAGACAGTTCTTCCCTGTGTACAGCAGAGACTTCCTCTCCGTCACCCACGGTATAGGCGACATCCAGCCGACCGCTTTCCTCATCACGGAACACCCTCAGCTTTATGACGGTATGGTCCAGATCATAATAGAGTGGTGCTTTGGTTTCTTTCAGATAGTAAGTACCCTCCTTAAGGTTATAGAAATAAATCTTCCCATTTTGGTCGCTGTCCTCACTTTCGGCAAGCACCTTTGTCATTTCCGCATTGGTGTAGACGGTAAATCTTGCTCCCGCAAGGGGATTCCTACTATTTTCATCCACCTTTGTCAGAACGATGTCCGTCATTTCGGGGCGGTAGAGATTTTCATAAATGAAGTTCAGATAATTCTCACTCGTCAGTTCTCCTGTCAGTCCTCCATTGGTATGATCCTTGTACTCGGAGGAAGCAAGCACTTCTTCGACCACCTTGTACTGACGCTGCTTGGTAAGGTATCGGAACACGGCTGTTTCGTTCTTTTTGATAAAGAATTTGCCTCCCTCATCCGTGGAGCGTGTCAGGGTATCGACACCCTCGTTGACAGTATAGCTGGCACCCTCCACAGGTACCCAGTCCGATTCCCCCTCCAGACGGAGCAGGCGAAACGTAAATCGTTGGTCGGTCGGTGCCGTTTCAGAGGGGACAAGATCGGTAACGTGCTTGTTGACTTTGAGGACACCTTTCAGGCTTTGCCTGTCATTTTTAAACGTCAGGATTTCCGCACGGGGCTTGATTTCCACATCATAGCCGGTACTGGTGGCCGGCACCCTCTGAACATAGCCTGCCATAAATTCCTCATACACGTTGTATTTGCGTCCCTGCTCCAGACCGACAAAGTAGGCTGCCTGATTGGCTTTGAGGGTAAACTCCCCGTCCTCGGAGACATCTTCTTCATCCACGCTGGTTGTATGCAGGCGATCATCCAGCAGATGGCCGTGTATATCATACAGATAGTACTTTGCCTGCACACCTCTTTCATAAATATCCGTGAGATGGAACACAAAACTGTCTTCTGTATCACTGCCGTCCTCCATGACTTTCTGAACAACAAGAGAGGCATTGGTATTGACAAAGGTCACACGGTTGTTGTCGGTGGTGGTATTGGCAAAAAAAGGATCTCCGATGACCCGCCAACCGTTTTCCCTCTGCCCGTCCGAAAGAATCTCCTCCACCAGATAGAAAAACGGTTCATTGTTTTCAAAGAGTGCCTGTTCATCTGCCCGCAGGTAAAACATCCCGTCCTCATCAGTCTGCTCTTCACGAAAGTTTCCCTGTGCATCGCTGATGATATAGGCTTGTTCGGCATACGGCTGACCACGCACGGTCAGCCTGAATTGAAAGGGCATCGTACTGTCATAGCTGTACCCTGTCGGCACGGAAACACGCTTCTTGACAGTCAGGGAATCGGTATCCGACTGCGGATGGTACTCGTTCACAAAGGAAAGACGTACCCCTGTACCGTCATAGGTACCCGTATAGCCTGTCAGTTCGGGCGGTTCGGTCTGACGGAACTTATCGGCAGGAAACTCGCTCACCTGATAAATCAGCCCCCTCTCTAAAAAGGGGAATCTGGCGATCTGACCGTCTTTCAGATAGAAGGTTCCATCCGCCCCCGTCAAGCGGTAGTCATTCTGCCCGCCTCCGTCCAATACATTGCCTTCTACATCTATGATCTGGTAGCGTCTGCCGTCAGCAGGCATACCATTCAGTTCCAAGGTAAAGGCAAAGCTCTGGTCGGGGGTAAATTCATCCTTATTTTCCACTGTTTTCATGACTTCCAGACCGCCGTCTTTTCTGGTGTTCCCAAAGACGGCACGGGGTGGCTCTTCCGCCAATACCGTGGGGGCAAGGAGAAAGAGCAGAACCCCCAGCAAAATCATACTTAACCATTTTTTCATGATGCTCTTCCTCCTTGTATCACGGTATTTCCGTATAGGAAATCGTCACGAAAGACGGGAATGCTCTGAGGATTTCCGTGTCATTGCGGAAAGAGGTATCCAGGTAGACATGGACATTTTTCCTGGCATCCAGACCGTTGAAAGTTCCCTCTGCAATGCTCCTGACTCCCCGTCCGATACGAATCTCTGTCAGCGTACTCTGCCTGCTGACCACACTGCCCGTAATGGCGAGTGTATGGTTTTTCTCTTCTCCGTCACCCTCTCCTATGATCAGTTTCGTAAAGCTGCCCGCAAAGCTCTGGGAAAGTCCCCTGCTTCCGTCAGCAATCCAGATTTTCAGTGTACTGTCATTCAGCGGTGTCCCGTCAAAGGTATGGCTGCCGAACTGTACGGTATTCGGCACTTCGATATACCGCAGAGAGGTACATAAACCAAATTCATCTTTGCTGTCAGGGTCAAACACCACATTCGGCGACTTAATCACCAGGTCGGTCAGGCTCGTACACAAACCGAAACTGGTAAACCGTATTTCGGTAATCTGTTCGGGAATCACCAGTTGGTTGTTGTCGGTCCCTTTGAGGGAGTAATTGCGGTTAAAGGCACGCTTGCCGATAATGCGGATATTGTCGGGCAGGCTGATGGTTTTGAAGCCACAGTCGTGGAAAACACCTTCACTGTACGGTCCCATCCCCAGTATCTCGGTATAGGCGGGATTTTCAGGCAGGTGCAGTGTGCCTGTAAAGCCTGCATGGCAGAACGAAACATGACCAATATACGTCACACTGTTCGGAATATACAAGTCTCCCACAAACTCATTGCCGTAGAAAGCAACATTTTCAATTCTGGTCAAGGATGGCGGCAGAATCAGATTGCCGTCAAAATGGACATTCTGGAAGGCTCTTTCCCCGATGACAGTGATATTGTCGGGAATGACCAAATCGCCTTTGAAGCCGCACTCCCTGAAAACACTGCTCGGCAGCTTGGTAAAGCCAGGATTTTCCGTGATATGCAGGCTTGTTTCAAAGCCCGCATCATGGAACGCAAAGGTGCCGATTTCTCTGATATGATCCGAAAGATACAAGCCCTCTGTAAAGTGATTGCCCTCAAAGCTTTTGTCGCCGATTTTGATGAGTCTGTCGGGCAGTGTCAGTGTCCCGTGGAAGCCGACTCCCTTAAAGGCATTGTCCCCAATGGCTTTCACGGCGAAATATCTGCCGCTTTCATCGACCATGATGTCGGGAATGACAATATCCATCTCCGGCTTGCTGTTCTGGGCAAGGTGCTGTCCCGTCCATTCCAGATGATGGCCGTCCAGCGTATAGTAGTCATCCGTCATGTAGTTCAGGAACAGGGTCTTACCGATGCCCGGGATATTGTACTGCACGCCCGTGGCATGACCCGCATCGGTCTTGGAGGTAATGGTCGCCAGCTTGGCAACGGGGAGGGTAATACTGTCTGTCATCCCCTTGCAGGAAACGGTGATGGTCACGGAACCCGAATCCGCCTGTGAAGGGATTTGATAGGCACCGTTCTGAGGTGCCACCGTATGATTCACGCCCCTGCTGTCCGTATAGACAAAGGCATCAATGGTAAATTCCGTTTCCACGGTCTGCTGTCCGGCAGAGTCCGTGGTAATGACGGTGATGTCACTCGGATAGAACGGCTCATCGTCCCCTTCACCGACATAGAGCTTCTCTGAAGCAATGACCATGTAATCTATGACCGTGGCCGCCGTTGTCCGCAGTACCGCTAAATTGGTACGGGGTACACTGCCGGTTCCCTCCACTTCCAGAGAGGAAAGAGAATAGATCCCCTGAGAGGAAGCAGAAGAACCTGCCAGCTCACTGACCAGCCACACCGTTCCCTCTTCCACTTCAAATCTGGCAAACTGCGATTTTTTCAGGGTAAAAATGCCGTTCAATCCTGTATTGAAACCATGGTCGGGATCATTGGGGTCATCTTTCTTGACATGATGGTAATGGCTCGGATCATCCTCATCCGGCTCGAACACATGATACACAATATTCTTTGCGGCTACGGAAGAAGCAATCTGGCTGTCTGTCAGCACCGTCATGTCCCCTGACAGATCCGTCAGCTGCCTTAACTGGAAAGAAAACTCACTGTGATCCTCTTCTTCTCCCGTGACAAGCTTCTCCACTTCGATATAGGCAGGACGCTTGGAATTGATGATAAACGACACGTTGGCTTCGGATGCCGTTCCGACAAACTGCCCCCAATTGTGGTCGGTATCCTGCTCCAGCAGCTCCACGATACGGAGGCTGCCCTCAGAGGGATGGTCAATACAGGCTTCCACGTCATGCTGCGGGAACACGATTTTCGGCATCAGATACTTCCTGCTGACACCGTCACTGTCACCCTCTTTAACAAGCTCTATCACACCATTGGCATCCGTTGTCCGTATCCTGCTGTCATTGATGTGATCCTTGTGCAGGGAAGTAACCGGATAGTCCTCGCACTGCCTTGCATCATAATCGCCCGTGAAATAAGGAATATCCTTTGCCGGCATCCAACTGCCGTTTTTATACTCCTGCACCTGCATTTTCAGCAGGGAGTTGCTGGGGACTTCCTCCGAACCGCCCAGCATTTTCTTACAGACAACGGACTGCGGGGTAATGCCTTCGACGATATTTTTAATGACCGTCACGGGCTTGACCTCGATGTCACTGGTGATGATATCATGCTCTGCCGTGACAGCAACATAGGTACCGTTTTCGATGGAGGAGGAATCATACAGCTTGTACCGATCGTTCTCGCTCTCGGACAGGCGGTATACCCCCGTCCATGTTGTTTCCTGCACGTCGGAACGCTTGATGACAATCTGCTTCCAAGGCTCGATACGAATGGGCTGTCCTCTTTCCCATGACACGGTTTGCAGCGGTTCATTCGGGTGCAGGGTATCCACTACCGTCACTTCCTTGCCGTCCACCGTGGGAAAGGTTTTCCACTCGCCGTTTTCACACAGCAATTCCAATGTCAGGGCAACGGCATTTTTCTGGCGGCTGCTCTTTTTGATGAGCCGGTCAATATAGGCCTGACCGATGGCATCATAGGAAATATACTCCTTGCCGATAATGAAAATTCCCTTTTTGCCGTTGGTAAATTCCACCTGGCAGTCGGTTTTGCCTGCCACACCCGTAAAGGGCGTCTGGGGTTCTCCTACGTCACATTCCTCTGCCACAGGAGAGATCTGAATATAATCCGCATCCTTGTATTCATAGACACGGTATTGCAGTCCCTCCTTGACAATATCCCGAAATGTCACAACTTCCCCTCGTCGGATGGAAAAATTCCCTTGTGCATCGGTGTTTTCGGTGGTGGTATTGGTACCATCCGTTCGGAGAAAGGAACCGATGTATCTTTGGTAGACCTCACTGTCGGGTGCTGTCTGCACCTCCACAAACATACGAAACTCCTTGCTGTTCAGGGCTTCCATCTCTTCGGGCGTCATGCTTTCCGCATCATAGGCAACCCGCTTTTTCACCACGATGTCACGCAGGATATAGTCATTGACATATTCCACAGAGGTACTGATTTCCTGCTTGGGCATTCCCACCGTCAGAATATTGTCCAAATCGCCGCTGATACTCTTATAGTTTTCATATTCTGCTCCGTCAAGGTATTCTTTGATATTGTAAGTTCTCTGGGCTTCCAGATTCCTGATAACCGCCGTTTCGTTGGCTCGGAGGGTGATATAAGGGTGGTCACTGTCCAGCACCCGCCATGCGGATTCATCGGACTTTTTCCATTCAATGCCCGTCAGGGGGACTTCACTTTCCGCAAAGAAGATCTTGAATTTAAACTCTAAGTCAGGGTCATGGATGATACTGTGGGACACTCTCTTGGTCAGAAACAGCTTTTTCAGGCGGTAGATATTTTTCATTTCCTGACTGCTGCCATTAAGCTCCAACTGCCCTGTCACATTGTCCTCATCATAGGCAAGCCAGTATTTTCGGATGTCATCGTCAAACAGTTCTTTCACCTTATAGGCCACATCCGCATCCCCCGGCAGCAGAGCGGCTGTCTGTCCTGCTTTCAGGGTAAAAATGCCGTTGCTGTCGGTACAGCGTTTTTCAATGAGGATCGGCGACGTGCCGCGGCCGTCAAGCGGTTTGTTCCCCACGATCCAATACTCCTGATTGGCAACAGGCATCCCGCCTGCTGTCAGACAGAAACGGAAGCTTTGCTCAAGTGCCTCCTCTGGGGCATCCTCCGGCACCGACATCGTACTCTTGGTAAAATACAGTACGGGGCGGTATTCATTTTGAAACATATACCGCTTCACGGGAGGGGATACCTCATAAAAATTTGTTTCCGTCTGCGTACACTTCCAGAACGGATTTTCCGTTTCCTCTACGACAAAGGAAGAACCTGCATCAATATTCATAAACTTTGCCATCTGCCCGTGGGACAGATAGAAATTGCCGTTCTCATCGGTGGCAAAGATATTCGGATAGGCATCATACTGTCCTGTGGCACTGTTGTACTGGTACAGCTGGTATTCCTGATGGGAAAAATCCATGTAGTTTTCTGTAATCACATACTGTATGCCATTTTCTGTTACAATCGTTTTGCCCTCGGTACTTTCATTCACGCCAAGGGGTCTGATCAGGAAATCACCCCTGCGGTGTATGCGGGCATGGAACCCAAAACGGGTATTCACGGCTCCTGCGGGAACATTGCCGACAATCTGCTTGCCGACCTCCACGCTGGAGGGCAGCATCTGGGAAACAACTGTCGGCAGGCTGGTAATGATGGTCGGGTGCTGGGAAGCATCGTTGAGGATTTGTCTGGCAAAGTACTTGGCATCATTATAGGCAAACTCTGCCGGCTGATTGATATGGCAGTAAGGATAGCTTGTCAGCCCGTCCTGATTCACGTCAACGGCAGGTGATGTCATGTGAATCTGGATTTCCACAGAATCATTCGGTTCCAGACGAAACTCTCCCAGATCTGCCGCAATGCCATAAATTACGGCATTCGGGTACTGCTGTTCGATCACCTCTTTGCGGTACCATCCATTCTCCTCTGTCAAGAGAATTGCGGGATTGGTCACATCGGCTCCCTCTTCCGTGGTACGGTGAATCAGCACTTCCTCTCT
>ONUD01000016.1 GCA_900320925.1 uncultured Eubacteriales bacterium | reverse complement strand
ACGATGATCCTCCTATCAGAAGCGGAAATACAGAAATGGATTGTTGGTATTATCGACCAGCAGGATACTGGACATCACCAGTAAATAACAGCAAATGGCCGTTCCTCCTATTTTGCCTGTCATGTAAATCACATTGTTGCCCCACTCATTGAAGAAATACTTGACTTTTTGCAGCAGCGGCATGGATACGGCGATGGCAAAGAGAATGAGGAAAATATTGTTCAAGAAAGAGTTCCACGTAATAATATCTGCAAAGGCATTGCCGTTGGTCAGCATACTCAGCCCTGTGATATTCATAAAGAATCTGCCCAGCTGTGACAGGTCGGTAAAGTAGAAGATACCAAAGCCGACGATAATAATGGCTTTGCTGTAGAGATGTGTCAGCACCTTGTTCCATTTTTTCATGCGTTTTTTGCCGATTTTGGTTTCGAGGAAGATGAACAGACCAAAATACAGTCCCCAGAAAATAAAGTTCCACGAAGCCCCGTGCCACAGCCCTGTGCAGAACCATACCAAAAACAGGTTGGCATATTTTCTCTGCTTGCCGAAGATGGGCATATAGAACAAATAATCCCTGAAAAAGGAGCTGAGGGAAATGTGCCATCTCTGCCAGAACTCGCTGATGGTCTTGCAGATAAACGGATAATTGAAGTTTTCATTGAAATGGAAGCCGAACATTCTGCCCAGACCGATGGCAATATCGGAATAGCCGCTGAAATCAAAGTACACATACAGGGAATACAGAATCACTGTGTACCATGTTCCAAGGAAAGAAAGGTTGGTAATATCCGTGCCGAAGAACTGCTCGACAACGGCATACAGGCTGTTGGCAACGATGACCTTTTTGGACAGACCGATAATGGCTCTCATGGCACCCTCGCTGATGTCCACAGAGGTTGCTTTGCGGCCGTCAATTTCCTGTTCGATGACACTGTAGCGGACGATAGGCCCTGCCACCAGCTGAGGAAACAGGGATAAATAAAGAAGAAATTTATAAAATTCTTTTTGGGGTGCCACGGTTTCCCAATAGCAGTCCATGATATAAGAGATTGCCTGAAAGGTAAAGAAGCTGATACCGATCGGCATGATAATCTGAGGAACGGGAATGGCAGTATGCAGCAGCAGATTGACATTTTCCACAAGGAAGCCTGTATACTTAAATATCACCAGCAGCAGCAAATCAACACCGATGGCAATGCCGACAAACAGCTTTGCTTTGGGTGTTTCCCTGTTCTGTCCGATTTTGAGTGCCATCAGCCAGTTCAGAAAGGCACTGAATACCAGCATGATGACCCAGATAGGTTCTCCCCATGCATAAAAGACAAGGGAAGCGATGATGAGAACGATATTTTTTTGTTTCAGATTTTTTCTTGTGTAGTATGCCAGAAACACAACGGCAAGGAACAGGTACACAAAATACAACGATGAAAAGACCATTTCCTACATCCTTTTCCATAATGAGCAAATTTTCATAAGGTGTTGTGAAAATGCACAAATTCATTATCCCGATTCCGTTTGTGCCATTTTCAGATTTGCTCATTGATATTTTTTATTTTCTCAACGAACACGCCTATTGTATCACGATTGACAGAATTTGACAAGTTCAAATTTTCTTTCCGCCCGTTCTGATGGCAGCAATGGCAGCGGCAGGGTTCTGTGCCTTAAACACACCCGTTCCCGATACGCAGACATCCACGCCTGCTTCCAAGGCGGCAGGAGCCGTTTTTTCCGAGATGCCTCCATCCACCTCCACCAGTACAGCAAGCCCTCTTTTGGCACATTCTGCTTTGATGGCACGCACTTTCGGCATCATATCCGCCATAAAGGACTGCCCTCCAAAGCCGGGTTCCACGGTCATGACCAGTATCATATACACTTTTTCAAGATACGGGTATACCGCTTCGGCAGGGGTATGGGGCTTGATGACCAATCCTGCCTGCAAGCCACGGGAATGGATTTTTCGGATGGTTGCTTCGATATCCGAACGTGCCTCCACGTGGAACGTGATAATATCCGCTCCTGCATCCGCAAAGGCATCTATGTAGTCAAGCGGGTCATCTATCATCAAATGCACATCAAACGGCAATCGGGTATAAGGTCTGACTGCCTGGATGATGGCAGGGCCGATGGTCAGGTTCGGTACAAAATGGCCGTCCATCACGTCCAGATGGATCCAATCAGCACCTGCCTTGTCAATTTTCTGCACTTCCTCCCCCATTCTGGCAAAATCACAGGAGAGCAGTGACGGGGCAACTTTCATGCTTTTCCATCCTTTCCGTTATTTTTTAATCAGGGAAGCAGCCACCGCCGCCACGCCCCAGAACAGGATAAATCCCAGTATTTCCACACTGCCGAGCTTCTGGAAGCCCGACACAAACGAAATCAGGCCGGACAATACAATACCTGTTCCGATACCGAGATACTGGAGGATCTTGGAAAGTCCTGTATTGCTCTTCATCTTGATACAGCCTGAAACGGCTCTTGCAAAAGAGGAGATCCTGCCCTTTGTCACGACATAGGCTCTGGCACTCTCGTCTACCGAACCCATCACTTCATGGCAGAGATTGCCCAGACCTGTCGGCAGGACGGTAATACAGCGGTGAAACAGACCGAATTTCTGTGCTATTTTCTCCTTTGTCACATGGGGGTCAATGGTTCTGACAATGAAGCTGACACCATTTTCTTCCAGTTCCCTGAGTGACACGGCAATCTCCCTGTCCGTGCGGTACGACAGCACAAACATGGCAATCAGTTCGCCGCTGACGGAAATATACGTGACGGCATTGCCGTTCTTCGTGTATTTGTCCTCCAGTTCCTTTTTGGGAATTTTAATATTATGAGCCTGCATCAAAGCCCTGCTGCCAAGCAGTACTCTCTGCTTGCTGACCCATGCCATCAATCCCTTTTCATCTTCATAGACCACGCTCTCCACTTTGGGAAGCTTTTCTCTCGGACAGCGTACCATGTTTTCAAAAATATAACTCATGGTACCGTTCACGGCATACATGATGGCTGCCCCTGCCATCAAGGCTTCATTGAGCTTGCTCTGGCGAAAGATCTTGACCCCGCTGAGTGTCACGGTGCCTGCCGGATAGAGCTGAGAAACATCGATCATAATCGCATTGGTATCTCCGAACTGCTGCACGGCTTCATAACCAGAAATCATCGCATCTCCGTTCAGAGCATTCCTGCACAGCTTCTTCATGGGGATATTCAGGGCAATCAAGCCGACCATTGGTGTTCCGACACACGCCGTTAAGGCAAAGGAGGTAACACCTCCTGCAAAATCCTTTGCCATGATTCCGTAGATGACCCCGAACAGGACGGCGATCACTGCCATAAAGGGTGCGGTTTTTCCTGCCATTTCCTCACTGGGGTCGGGGGCATAGGACAGCCGCAGGAAATTGCTCATCAGTCGGGAACGCTTGACATATCCGATAATATTGACCTTGGAGGGGAACTCGCTGACCATTTTTTCCGCATTTTTCATATCCGTATAAATTTTTCCCGCATATCTGGCAGACGGACTGGATAAAAAGCGGAAATTATCCAGTGTTCTGAGAATAATCAGCAGCTTGCCCATACTGTTCATCAGCAAAGCGGTAATGGCAATCGGGACATAAATGTGATACGTACCGTTGGTAAAGACATGGGGGGTACACAAGGATGTCACCGCCTGCATTCCGACCGCTAAAGCCGTGACAGCGGCAGGGGTATCGGCATTGCCCTTGAAGCTTCTCAGCGGCATCAGACCATTGACAATCGGCAGTCTTGCGACAAGCACCGATATGGTGAACAGGGAAAACAGGATAATGCCATAAAACAGCCATCCTGTCCGCATAGCTTCCGAAAACAGCGGGGTAAATTGAGCAATAACGGCCGCCGTCACCGAAAGGAGCGTTGTCACGAACAGCACGACTGTTCTGACAAGGATGCCGTGAAGATTGCCTTCGATTTCCGTGCGGATATCCTCCGCATCCCGTTCGTCATTGTAATCGTCCAGTAATTTTTTATTTTTTTTGCTGCCCCCCTCTTCTCCCCAAATAAAATCACGGAAGCTGAACGGTTTTTTCGTTTTTTTCGTTTTTTTCGTTTTTTTCGTTTTTTTCTTTATTTTCTATTT
>ONUD01000026.1 GCA_900320925.1 uncultured Eubacteriales bacterium | reverse complement strand
TTAAAAAATAAGTTTTAAATCTTCGGTCGTATCATTATGATAATCAGTCGATTATATAAAATATGATTTAAAAATAATTCTTTCCCCATTCCTTACCGACAATTAAAAAAGAAAGGTCAAGTGATTCAAATGAACAGCAAAAAGTGGCTCAAAAGTTCAACCGCAATGATTCTCGCTTCCCTCGTGGTAGCATCCGGTGCCGCAGTCGTGACAACCAATGTGGTTGAAACCAATACTCTGACAGCAAGTGCTATCTCTATCCATGAGTTCCAGATCAAAAACTTTAAGGCTTCCAATCCGAAGGGCGGCTCCTTGAGAATTGACTCTCCCATCAAGTTTACCGCTGACCTCTCCCAAGCTATGACAAACTACAACTCCTACACCTCTGCTTACATCACCATCAAAAAGAATGGTGTCGAGCAGACGAAACTGAACTACAATATCAGCTTGGGTGACCAGAGAGAAGATACATGGATTCCTACAGTAGCAGGTACTTACACCGCTGAGCTGTATGTGGTGGACTACTACGGCAACTATGGCTCCAGCACCATCTCTTTCTATGTTAATAACCCCGGTGCTCCCCAGGTTACTACTATCAACGCTGTTCCGGTGTATGGCGACAGGCTTAAAGTCGGCAACACAATGAGATTCGATATCATCATCCAAGAGGGCGGCGAACTCTTCACGGGTGTCTTCACTTCCGCTAACATCGTCATCAAAAAACAAGGTGTTACACACGCTACTCTCGATTACAAAAATGGCAAGAATACCTTCAACCCCAGAGAGCAGGGCAAATATACTGCAACACTCCAGTTCTCCACTCCGTCAGGCAGAAGCGTGACCCGTGCTATGGACTTTGACGTAGCTCCCAGAGAATCCGATGTTTGTGTTGACAGCTTTACTGCTACAACACCTTCCGGAAAGTACTGTGTAGGTGTTCCTGTAAAGTTTGACTACAAAGTGTCAAATTGCTATATCAACTCTTATGGTCGTTACTCCTATGCAGCTGTAAGAATCTTTAAGAATGGCAAAGAATATACTTCTGTTGATGTCAATGCTGACGTTGATCCGAGCAAGTGGACTTGGACTCCTACTGAAACAGGCTACTATGTGTTCGAGTTTGATATCACAGACGGCTATCGTTACTGTTATGCAACCTATTCCATCGGTGTCAATGTAACAGCAGGTCTTTCCGCTACCGCCTCTGTTTCCAAGACAGCTGCTACCCTCGGTCAGACACTGACTCTCTCCGGCAAAGGTGCTAACGGTGCAGGCAACTATCGTTATGCTTTCGCTTACAGACAGAAGAGCGGTTCTTCTTGGGGTGCTTGGAAATCCATCAAGGGCTACAGCACTACCGCCAGCACAACTTTCAAGCCCACAGCAGCCGGTACTTATCAGGTTCGTGTTCAGGTGAAGGACGCTAACGGCACCGTGGTTACCAAAACCTATACTGTCACTGTAAGCGGTACCCTCTACAACAAGTCTACGGTTTCTGCTACAAAGGTAAAGGTCAACAAGGCTGTTACTGTGACAGGCAAGGCTTCCGGTGGTGCAGGCAGCTATCAGTATGCCGTATACTACAAGCTCAGCAGTGCTTCCAGCTACACAACAGCTCGTGGCTACAGTGCAACCGCAACCACTTCTGTGAAATTCACTAAGGCTGGTACTTATACAGTACTCGTTAAGGTCAAGGACAAGAATGGCATGGTTGTCAACAAAACAATGACTGTAAGTGTTACAAAGTAATCACTTGACATACTTCCCCTGTTTTCGGATCGGTCGGTTCGGAAACAGGGGAAAACTTTTATTCTCATAGCAAAACGGAAATCCGAATGGAATCGGACTTCCGTTTTTTTGTGTGCATTATTTTTTCTTGTAGCCGTCTTTGAGAGAAACACTGCGGTTAAAAATCAGATGTTCGGGTGTACTGTCCTTGTCAAGACAGAAATAGCCTAACCGCATGAACTGATAGCTGGACGGCACTGTCGCACCTTCTACAAACTTTTCTGCTTTGCAGTTGTCCAGTATCACCAGACTGTTGGGGTTGAGATAGTCAAGGAAGTTTTTGTCACCTGTATCGGGTTCGGGGTCGGTAAAGAGATTGTCATACAGACGTACCTCTGTATTGACGTAATTTTCAGCATCTACCCAGTGGATAGTCCCTCTGACCTTTCTGCCATCGGGAGTGTCACCGCCACGGGTAGCAGGGTCATACTCGGCATACACTTCTATGACATTGCCGTTGTCATCTTTCTTACAGCCCGTGCATTTCACGATGTAAGCGGATTTCAGCCTGACCTCATTGCCGGGATACAGGCGGTTGTAGCCTTTGACTTTCTGCTCAATGAAGTCATCGGCTTCAATGTAACATTCACGGGTGAAGGTAATGGTTCTGTGTCCGTCCTCAGGGCGGTTGGGATTGTTTTCCACGTCAAATTCTTCTGTTTTGCCTTCGGGATAGTTGGTAATAATCAGCTTGATAGGATTCAGCACTACCATGATACGCTGTGCTTTTTCATTGAGATCCTCCCGCAGACAATGCTCCAGAAAACCATAATCCACCACGCTGTTTGTCTTGGCAACACCGATTCTATCACAGAAATTGCGGATAGAAGCCGGTGTATAGCCACGCCTTCTCAAACCGCAGAGTGTCGGCATTCTCGGGTCATCCCAGCCGCTGACATGGTTTTCTTCCACAAGCTGACGGAGCTTTCGCTTACTCATGACGGTATTGTTGATACCCAGACGGGCAAATTCAATCTGTCTTGGCACACTCGGCACAGAGGTATTCTGTATCACCCAGTCATACAGTGGTCGGTGATCCTCAAATTCCAGTGTACAGAGGGAGTGGGTAATGCCTTCAATAGCGTCCTCCAGCGGGTGTGCAAAGTCATACATGGGATAAATGCACCATTTATCACCTGTACGATGGTGGTGCATATGATTGATACGGTAAATCACAGGGTCACGCATATTAAAGTTACCGCTGTTGAGGTCAATTCTGGCACGGAGCGTCATTTTGCCGTCCTCAAATTCCCCGTTTCTCATGCGTGCAAACAGGTCAAGGCTTTCCTCCACGGGTCTGTCACGATACGGACTGACAGCAGGGTGTGTCAAATCCCCACGGTTTGCCCTCATCTGTTCGGGGGTGAGTTCACAAACGTATGCCAGTCCCTTTTTAATTAGCTCCACGGCATACTCATACATTTGCTCAAAGTAGTCCGAAGCAAAATAAAATCTGTCGTCCCAGTGGAATCCCAGCCATGCAATATCTTCTTTGATAGCGTCAACGTATTCCACATCTTCTTTGGTCGGGTTGGTATCGTCCATGCGGAGGTTGCAGACACCGTTGAAACGTTCTGCCATGCCGAAATCAACGCAGATGGCCTTGGCATGGCCGATATGCATATAGCCGTTCGGTTCAGGCGGAAAGCGTGTATGCACGGTTTTTCCTTCATATTTGCCGCCCTGTGCAATGTCCTCTTTGATAAAATCATAGATGAAATTGCCTGCGGCGAGTTCCAGTTCTTCTGCCATTTTCGTTCTCTCCTTTTATTCATCATTTCCGTAAGAAATGACGAAAGTATAATTTTTATATCGGATGCAGTACACATCCAAAAGCACGTAAAACAGATTGGTATTCGGCATACAGTAGCTTGGATTGCCGACATGACAGCTTTCAAGATAATCGCTCTCAAACAACTGCTCCAAGCGTTTCTGTAATTCGTCCGTTTCGGACAGTTTTTGATAAAAGTCTGTTTTGTCCAGTGTATGGAAGTCCTCTTCTCGGAAGTCATAACCGATATAGTCTTTCAGAAAATCCATCATATTTTCATTGGCGGTCGGAAGTACATCGAGAAAGAAATAATTGCCGTGTTCAAACCAGTTTGGGGATACGATACGGAAAAAGTCACTGCAAAAAGCATTGATTTTTTCAAGAATGATCGTTTTATCGGTTTCGGGGTAGGCACCATATCTTATTTCATGCGACTTAATTTCGGGGAGGGTCGTATACATTTCCATCATTTAACCACTCCACTCTCCAACTTTGCAAGTCCTTTTTGCAGTCGGGACATAGCTTCCTCTTTGCCGAGAATGTCGAGTATCTCAACCGCACCGCCCGGTGTTACGGTCATGCCGGAAGCGGCAATGCGGATAGGCCACATCAAAGTACCGTTCTTGACTTCGAGTTTCTGTGCCAGTGCAATCAAGCAATCGTGAATGGTATCGTGGTTCCATTCCTCCAGTGCGTCCAGAGCCGCAATGCCCTCTTGGAGCATTGTCACGGAATTGTCAAGATTCGTCTTGCTCTTTTTATTGACAAACAGGTCTTTTTCATAATCGGGCTGTACTTCAAAAAAGGCGATTTTTTCAGGAATCTGTGTCAGTTTGGTCGTTCTCTGTTGGAGGATAGAGGCCACTTTGAGCCAGTCCAGTTCTTTAGTGACAGCCTTTTTGAAGTAGGGCATTGCCACCTCCGCAAACTGTTCTACGGTCATGGCTTTGATATATTCCCCGTTGAACCACTCCAGCTTGTCATAGTCAAAGATGGAGGGGGACTTGCTGATACCGTCAATGGAGAAGTTTTCTGCCAGTTCTTCAATCGTAAACATTTCCCTGTTGTCCTTGGGACACCAGCCCAGCAGTGCAATATAGTTGATAATGGCTTCGGGAAGAAATCCCTGCTTGACCAAATCTTCAAAGCTGGTAGCACCGTGACGCTTGGACAGCTTGGAGATAGAGCCGTCATCATTTTTGCCCATAATCAGGGGCAGATGGATATAAGTGGGAATCTCCCAGCCGAATGCTTCATAAAGGAGGTTATATTTTGGTGTGGAGGACAGATATTCACTGCCTCTGACAACGTGGGTAATATTCATGGTATGGTCATCAATGACATTGGCAAAGTTATAAGTGGGATAGCCGTCCGTTTTAATCAAAATCTGGTCTTGCAGTTCGCTGTTGTCAACGGTGATGGAACCGAACACGGCATCTTCAAAGGTGGTAGAGCCTTCCAGCGGCATTTTCTGACGAATCACATACGGCATACCATTGGCTAAATTCTGTTCTACAACCTCTTTGGGCAGGTCACGGCAGTGACGGTCATATCCGCCGCCGATGTCATCGGAATCGTTGTGCAAAGCGTCCAGTCGTTCTTTGGTGCAGAAGCAGTAGTAGGCTTTGTCGTTGTCAATGAGCTGTTTGGCATACGGCAGGTACAGTTCCTTGCGTTCACTCTGCACATACGGACCGTAATCGCCGCCAATGTCGGGACCTTCATCATGAAACAGCTTTGCCTGTCGGAGGGTGTTGTAGATAATATCCACCGCCCCTTCCACTTTGCGTTCCTGGTCGGTGTCCTCGATACGCAGGACAAATGTACCGCCCAGCGACTTGGCAATCAGATATTCATACAGTGCGGTACGCAGATTGCCGACGTGCATAAAGCCTGTCGGACTGGGTGCGAACCTTGTTCTAACCTTTTTTGACATTTCTGTTCATCCTTTTCACTGAATTTCTTGCTCCGTCTAATATAACACAAATTGCCGCATTTCACAATAGCTTATCAAAACATTGTTGACAGAAATTCCTGCTGATTGTATAATAGTTACAAAAGATACGTTGGCAGGAGGATGATTATATGAAAACTATGCAGGAATGGATTGCGGATTATGCCGAAAGCAAAAGTTCCGAAATATATCAAACCATCATCGAACAGCTTCAAACGGTCAATAAACTATGGACAGCCTATTCCCCTGTTACCAAAAATCACTATATGGAATATTTTCAGGGCAGACCTACGGCATTTTTGTTTTCTGAAAGACAGTTCTGTGAGTCCTTTCGGGAGCATTTGCAGACGCACCGTGTCAAAATAGAGCCGGAGCTGTGCAAAACAGAGGACAGACTCCTGCTGTTCAGCGACCTGTACCGCAGCGGGGTGGAGCATATCCTGCTGGATAACGGTCAGCAGTTTATTTGTATCCCTTTGTTTGATGTGATTGACAAGCCCGATTTTTCGGCATTTTCCGAAAAGGACAGACCGGTGGTCAATCCCTCGCTGATGGTCAGTGCCGATTGGTTCTTCCAGACCTTTGATGCCGGTACCGCTACCAAAAACACCAGAAAAAAAATGTTGCGGGAGCTTTATCGGGGAACCTACTTGATGCCCGTGCTGACGGAGGAAGCCGAAACTGCCCAAACGGTTTCTGCCCGGGACGGTACCCCTGTCACGATTCCTGCCGTTGCTTTGGAAAATGGAGAAACCCTGCTGCCGTTTTTCACCGACTGGACAGAGTTCAGCCGTTTTGACAAGGAAAAGCAATTGGCAGGCAGTGTCGTGTCGTTCCGAGATATCGAATATCTTTGCGAGCAAAATGAAACCATTGCCGTCAATCCCTTTGGCTTCAACATGGTCATTGACAAGAATGCACTGGCACTGATTAAAAAGGTATCAGCCGATATTATCCTGCCCGAAGAGGAAGAAGTGACTCTGTTTGAACTGCGTTCCGTGCCGAATGACATGATTCAGGCATTGATGGCTCTGCTGGACAGGACGGACGGCGTGAAAACAGCCTACCTCAAAGGCATTGCCCGCCAAGACAGGACAGGTTATCTGGTCATCGTGGACGCTGAGGGAACAGACCCGTCCATGTTTGAGGAGATGGCACAGCAGGTTGGTACTTATGCACAAGGAGCTTCTGTGGAGTTTGTGGGTTTTCACACCGAGTTCGGCAGGCAGGCCGCAGAAACGACATATCCATTTTTTCAGAAAGCGGAGGATATGAGATGATTTTTCAGGGAATCAAGGAAATGAATGACTGGGTCATGGTGGAGTACCATTCCACATGGAGCTACGGCTATGAATTTATGCTGGATGCTGCCCAGATATTGATTGATACGGACTTTAAAGACAAGGTACAGCGGTTTGCCGTGGCGGAAATTTCAGGTGCGGAGGATCAGGAACGTATCAATGAACTGAAAGCCGAAAACTATATCATCAGGGATTGTGACACTTCCAAAAGAGAACATGGTGTCCTGACGATCTCGGGCATGAGTGATGTTATGGAATGTCCGGTGCAGGTGGTGTTTTTTAATCAGACCAATATTGTACGGATTTTCTGCCCGTTCAGGAAATACTTTGACATTCACGGCGACCATGTGTTTGACAATTACATGAACAGCGTGGAAATCAAAGCCTACTGCCTTGCGGTTGAGAGGAAAGCAATGGACGAGAAAGACAAATGACATTCAAAACATCCTTGTCTGCAAAAATACGGAATGTTTCTGTCAGTTCCTCTATATCCCGAAAATACGCCGCATAGCCTGTTGGGGGTTCGGGCATGACAAAAAAATAACGGAAATCCGTATCCATTTTGGCATTGATTGTCCCCTCGTCCAGACTGGCTCTGGCATAATAGTGGTATCCGTCATCGTCCTTCAGCTTGTCGAGTGATTCCATACTGAAACCCTCTTTGATGGAGGTCAGTCCCGTCAGCCCCATGCACATGGCACAAATCAGAGAAAATACCTGTCGGAAGCCGTCCTCACGGTTCAGGGAAAGGATTTTGTCCGTGACCATCTCTTCCAAAGACTGGATTTCCTGACGTCCGAACAGCATATCAATTTTGATGCCGAGAGCATCGGCAATATGAGGTAAAATTTCTGCATCGGGTACACCGCCTCTTTCCCATTTGGAAACCGCCTGCGTTGTGACTCCGACTAATTTGCCAAGTTCTTCCTGTGTAATGCCTTTTTGGAGGCGGAATTTTTTGATTTGCTCACCTATCATCACGAAACACTCCTTTTGCTTCATTATAACAGCAACACTGCCTGTTGGCAATAGATTTTCGTATGTATAAGGCAGGCCGAAAAGGGGCATGATAGAAGTGTACCAAATGACAGGAGGTTATGCAAAGATGACATCAAAAGAATTGCTTTATGTGGAGGATGCCCTCGGTCACGAGCAGTACTTCAAAACTCAATGCTCCGAAACCGCCAGCCGTATCCAGGACAGTGAACTCAGAGCCTTTGCTCAGGAAATTCAAAAACAGCACCAGACTATCTTCCGGAATTTTTACAGCTTGCTTTGAGGAGGAACGGCACATGGATGACAGAAACTTGATGGAAAATATGCTTTTGTTGGAAAAGGGTGTCTGCGACCTGTTTATGCACGGAACACTGGAATCCTCCAGTGCAGACGTCCATCAGGCATTTTCAAGCTCCCTGAATACAGCCCTCGACATTCAGGAGCAGATCTACAGCAAAATGGAACAGCGTGGCTGGTACCAGTCCGAGCAGGCTGACCGCAACAAGATGGACTCCGTAAGGATGAAATTCGGTTCCTGCTGACAACATTTCAAATTGTCCCCATGAAAAAAAGCCTTGGAGTTGTTTCAAGGCTTTTTCTTTTTCATAAATGGTTTCCGTGGTGCATATACATATAGCAAAGTCTGATGAATCGCTGGTGATGATATGGTATTCAGGTGGAAATCATTTTTGTACTCGTTCGTGATTACATTTCTGTTTGCATTGTTGGGAGGGATTGTTACATATATCGGAATGCCGAAATTTGAAAGTGCCGTACAGCCCCCGCTGTCACCGCCGGCGTATCTGTTTCCGATTGTATGGAGCATTTTGTTTTTGCTGATGGCGGTGGGAGCGACTATCATTTACGACTCCGATGAGGAAACCTCCCCCAAAGCACTGTTCCTCTACACCATTCAACTGACATTCAATTTCTGGTGGTGTGTGCTGTTTTTCGGCTTCCGTCTGTACTTTATGGCATTTATCTGGCTTTTGCTGCTGCTGCTCTGTGTATTCATCATGACGGTACTGTTTTACCGTATCAGCAGACTGGCAGGACTGATACAGATTCCCTATCTGCTATGGCTTCTGTTTGCCTCCTATCTCAATTTCGGTGTCTGGTTCCTGAACAGGTAGTAAAACAGCCGTTTCTGTTCTTTTCGGCAGAAACGGCTGTCTTTTTGTATTTCGACAAAGATGATGCCCCGCAAGGCATATAATAGCGTTGTATGAAGTGCAGAGTACAGGACTTCACGAACCATCAAACGGAGGTGTTTTTTTGAACGCGGTCAACGTCTTTTCGTCAGCAGGAAAAAGAATGGTCGGGGAAAGTGCAAAAAAAGTGATGGGACATATTATTTACTTCGGGTGCGGTTTTGCGGCGGCAATGGGAACGGTGTTCGGGCAGTATGCACCGTTCGGCATTTCACTGGCAGCAGCCGTGCCGTTTGGGAATGTATTTCCTTCGGTACTCGGTTCCGCACTGGGATACATTCTCTTTTCGGGGGGAGGAAGAAATTTTCGGTACATTGCCGCCATACTGGCTGTCATTGCGATTCGGTGGACGCTGAATGATCTGCAAAGGCTGAACCGTCACCCGTTATATGCTCCTCTGACGGGATTTGTGCCGACCATGGCAACGGGCATTGCCGTCATGAGCGTCAACGGTTTCACGATGGACAGCATGGTGCTGTATGGTCTGGAAGCACTGCTGGCAGGGGCAGGAGCGTATTTTTTTGCCCGCACGGTGATGATTGTCAACGGGACAAAGAGTCTTGGTATGTTGCTGCCGCAGGAAATTGCCTGCCTGATTCTCAGCAGCTGTATCGGGCTGTTGGCATTGTCGGAAATGACGGTGGCCACCCTGTCAACGGGCAGGATGATAGCGGTATTGTGCATTCTGCTTGCCGCACGGTACGGCGGTGTGACAGGAGGGAGCATTGCCGGCATTGCGGTGGGCATCGTGATGGGCATTGCTTCCTCGGAATATTATTTTCTGGGGGCAGCCTATGCATTCGGGGGACTGGTCGCAGGGCTGTTTGCACCGATGGGACGGCTCATGACAGCCGTGATGTTTTTCCTCAGTGCAGGGATTGCTTCTCTCCAGTCACAGGATCTGGCATCTGTTATCAGGGTCATGGAAGAAACGGTCGTATCGGGCAGTGTATTTCTGTTGCTGCCCCGCCATGCCTGCAATTTTGTAACAGCGGTATTTTCCCGACAGAGCAGTGACCGTAACTGCGAGGGGCTGAGACGCTCCATTATCATGCGTCTGGACTTTGCGGCAAAGGCATTGTCGGGTGTTTCCGGCGAGGTGGAGGAGGTATCGGGCAAGCTTGCTAAAATTGTGACTCCGACGCTGGAAAATGTCTATCAAAAGGCCGTGGACGGTACCTGCCAGCGGTGCGGCATGAAAACCTTTTGCTGGGAGCATCGTGACGGTGTGACACTGGAGTCCTTTGACTATGTCAGCGACAAGCTCAAACGCAAGGGAACCATCAGTTCCGAGGATTTTCGTGAGGACTTCAAAAGAAAATGCTGCCGCACCGTGGAAATGGCGGCGGCAGTCAACAAGCATTATCAAGGGTATCTTTCGTCGGAAGCGGCTGCCAAGCGGGTGGATGAGATTCGCAATGTTGTGGCAGGGCAGTTCTGCGGACTGGGGGATATTTTGGGAGAAATGGCGGAGGAATATGAGAATTATGAAGTCTTTGACAATGAGCTTGCCGACAGAATACAGGTTCGGCTCAAGGAATTGGGCATGGTACCCCTGGAGGTAAGCTGCCGCATTGACTATATGGGCAGAATGACAGTGGAAGCCGACGTGGATGACAGTGACAGGAACAAGCTCAAACGTGCTGTCATTGTGAAAGAACTGTCAAAAATCTGCGGCAGGCATTTTGATACCCCCCATCTGACGGCAGCTTTCGGAAAATGCAGGCTTGTGATGTCAGAACGGGCAGCCTATGATGTAGAGATTGCCTCCAGTCAGCACATCAGCGGCAACGGACAGCTTTGCGGGGATCATTTCCGGTATTTCTGTGATGGCATGGGAAGAATGATAACCGTGCTGAGTGACGGCATGGGAACCGGCGGAAGAGCTGCCGTAGACGGCGGTATGGCAGCCAGTATCCTGTCAAAGCTGATTCGGGCAGGTCTGGGATTTGAATGTTCCCTGAAAGTCGTGAATGCAGCTCTGATGGTCAAATCGGAAGATGAATCTCTTGCCACGCTGGACGTGGTGTCGGTAGACCTTTATACAGGCGAAGCGGACTTCCTGAAAGCAGGGGCGGCACTTTCCTTTATCCGCAAGGGCGGCAAAATGCATCGTGTAGAAATGCCGTCCCTGCCCGCAGGGATCCTGCCCGACATTGCGTTCCACAGCAGGGAAGAGGATCTTGCCGCAGAGGATATTATCGTGATGGTGTCGGACGGTGCCATTGCCACGGGAGAGGAATGGATTGAACGCATCATTGAAAACTGGGAAGCAAAGAGTATGCAGGAGCTTGCCAACCTTATCAATGATGAAGCCACTGCCAGACGCCGTGACGGGCATGATGATGATATCACCGTGATTGCCATGAGGGTCAAATGAAAAAAGAGTGAAGCATCGCTTCACTCTTTTTTATGTCATTCATCACCGAAATTGATGCCAATACTCTTGGCAGAGGCAATGATGGGACTGTCAACGGGGACAGCCTTGAGTTTGCCTGCCACGTCCTTGAGCGGAACGGGTACGATTTCATTGTTGACCAGACCTGTCATGAAGCCGTACTTTTCCTCAATGATGAGCTGTGCGGCGGCGGCACCGAAACGGGTCGTGATAAAGCGGTCATAGGCATCAGGACTGCCGCCTCTCTGGAAGTGGCCGGGGACGGTCACACGGGTTTCCTGACCGGTTGCCTCCTCGATTTCGGCAGCAATTTTATAGGAAATGGACGGGTACATCATGTTGGCAATGGCTTCCTTTCTCTTTTTCTTGGGAAGCTTTGCCACATCTTCTTCAATGGCACCCTCTGCCACAGCAAGGATCGAGAATGTCTTGCCAGCCTTGGTACGGCTCTTGATGCAGTTAATCACATTTTTAATCTGGTAGGGGATTTCCGGAATCAGAATCACATCCGCACCGCCTGCAATGCCGGCATAGAGGGTCAGCCAGCCTGCTTTATGTCCCATGCACTCCACGATAAAGACACGTCCGTGAGAGGTAGCCGTGGTGTGGATACAGTCGATGACATTGGTAGCAATGTCCACGGCACTCTGGAAGCCAAAGGTCACATCTGTCCCCCACAGGTCATTGTCGATGGTCTTGGGCATACTGACCACGTTCAGCCCCTCTTCCGACAGCATATTGGCACTCTTATGTGTTCCATTGCCGCCCAGTACCACAAGACAGTCCAGTTTCATGGCGGCATAGTGCTTTTTCATTTCCGCCACCTTGTCCACGCTTGTTTCATCGTCAATGACACGCATGAGTTTGAACGGCTGGCGGGACGTTCCCAAAATGGTACCGCCTCTGGTCAGAATCCCCGAAAAGTCATCGGGTGTCATCAGGCGGTATTCTCCGTTGATAAGTCCCCTGTAGCCGTCAATAATGCCGTAGATTTCCACCTGATTGCCGTAATGCTCATACAGTCCTTTGGCAAGACCTCTGATAGCAGAGTTCAATCCCTGGCAGTCACCGCCGCTTGTCAAAATGCCGACTCGTTTCATGTTGCATACACTCCTTGTTATAGATTTTCATCAAGATTCTTTTTAAAGCTTTCTCCCGTCATGGGAACAAACAGTTTTTCTTCCGTCACGGTAGTTTTCTTGGAGAGCAGTGCTTTTTTGGCAGCTTCCGAAAACTCCCACTGAGAGTTATGGACTTTTTTTCCTCGTCTGTCAAGAAGTTCATAAGTGGTATCGGATTTTTGTATCCTTGTATTCAGCACATCTTTTTTCATCGTTTCAATAATGCGGAAAGACCTCTCTGCCAAGGCAGGATCCTCAATGGGGAATACCAATTCTACCCGTTTGTCCAGATTTCTCGGCATCCAGTCTGCTGAACCCATGTAAATTTTCGGGTCGCCGCCGTTTTCAAAGATGAAGATACGGCTGTGTTCCAGCAACTGACCGACAATGCTCCGTACCTCGATCGTTTCACTGATCCCCTTGACATTTGGCACTAAACAGCAGATTCCTCTGACAATCAGGGTGATTTTCACACCTGCCTGAGAAGCCTGATATAACAGCCTGATAATATTGGGGTCTACCAAAGAATTGATTTTAGCAGTAATACCCGATGGCAGACCGTTTTGTGCATTTTGCGTTTCTTTTTCAATCATTTCCTCAAAGAAAGAACGCAGGCCGGTAGGAGCCACTTTCATTTTGTGATAAACAGGCGGTGCAGAATATCCCGTGATGACATTGAACAGCGAAGAGGCATCTTCTCCGAATTTTTCGTCACACGTAAACATACCGATATCCGTGTAAAAACGGGCAGTAATATCATTGTAGTTGCCTGTTCCCATATGGAGATAGCGGCGGATACCGTCTGCTTCCCGTCTGACGACCAGTACGATTTTACAGTGTGTTTTCAGACCTGCCAGTCCGTAGATGACATGACAGCCGGCTTTTTCCAGCTTTTTTGCCCAGCCGATATTATTTTCTTCATCGAACCGTGCTTTCAGTTCCACCAGCACCGTCACCTGTTTACCGTTTTCGGCAGCCTTGATGAGAGCGGCAATAATGGGAGAATTGCCGCTGACACGGTACAAGGTCTGCTTGATGGCCAGCACGTCCTTGTCTTTTGCCGCCTGATTGATAAACTTAATGACAGCTTCAAAGCTTTCATAGGGATGGTGTACCATCCTGTCCTTTTCACGGATTGCTTCAAACATATCATTGTACCCAAAAAAGTCGGCAGGCGGGTTCACAGGCTCAATGGGTCTGAATTTCAGTTCATCGGGAGCCTGAATGCCCGCAAACTTGGAGAGGAATGTTAAATCAAGCGGTCCTGCCACCTCGTGGATGATTTCATCGGACACATCCAGCATATTGACAAGAAACTGTTTGAGTGCTTCATCGCACTTGGCACCAATCTCCAGTCTGACAGGATCCCCTCTCTGGCGTTTTTTCAGGGAGTGTTCAATTTCTACCAGCAGGTCGTCTGCTTCCTCGTCGATATCCAGGTCGGAGTCCCTTGTAATGCGGAACGGGCAGTAAGCCTGTATCTCATACAGTCCGAACAGTTCGGAGAGCCTGCTGATGATAATATCCTCCAGCATGACAAAACCTCTGGCGGTTTCGCACGGCACTTCAAGGAATCTTGGCAGAATCGACGGCACCTGCACCACCGCAAAAATATCCTCTCCTTCTTTACGCAGCCGCACGGCAATGTTCAGGCTTTTATTGGCGAGCAACGGAAACGGCCGTGAGGTATCCACCGCCAGCGGTGTCAGAACCGGAAAGATGAGTTTGTCGAAATATTCATCGACACTTTGTTTTTGTGATTTGGTAAGTTCCTTGATTTTCAGGAATTGCAGACCCCACTTTTTGAGTGCCGGAACAATGGAGCGGTGCAGGCAGGAGTACTGTTTTTTGACAAATTCATGAATCTTCACGGTCAGACTGTCAAACTGCTGCACGGGAGTCATGCCCGAAGCATCTTTATCATTCGGCTTAGAGTGCATCCTGTCCATCACGCCTGCCACACGCACCATGAAAAATTCATCAAGGTTTGATTCGGTGATAGCAAGGAACTTGACCCTTTCCAGCACGGGATTTTCTTTTTCAAATGCTTCCTCCAGCACACGGCTGTTGAAATCCATCCAGCTCAGTTCTCTGTTCAGGTACGGGAAATTGGACGGTGAACACAGTTTGACAGGCTTTGATGAAGATGTATTTTTTTTCTTTTCGCCCAAAATAGATCAACCTTTCTTTCACGTTTGTCCATTGCTTTTATTATAACAAATTCTTTTTTGTTTCGCAATATTTTTTGTATTATTTTACGAAATAATGTCGCCGGAAGTGAAGGAGATGGAGGAAACAGAACTCCACTCTCCACTCTCTAATGGCACACTGGTTGGGAGAGGAGCATATAATGAAAATAAAAGGACAGTGAGGTGAATGGTCATGAACAAGCCTCTGATCATGGTGTCGTCTGTCACCTATGCGATGAAAGGCAAACAGATTTTAAACAGCTTCGGGATCCGTTCGGAAATCGAACGCACTGCCAAAAGAGATATGAAAAACGGCTGCGGTTACAGCCTGTATGTTCCAAAAGACACTGACGAGGCGGAAAAGATTTTAAAAGAGAATCATATCAAGATCATAGGAAGAAGTGAAAGGGGAAATCCAAAGTGATTTATCTTGATAACTCCGCTACCACCTTTCCAAAGCCGCTTCCTGTACGCCGTGCGGTATCGTCTGCCATGCAGATGACGGCAAATCCCGGAAGGGGAGGTCATTCCATGGCACTCAAGGCTTCCGAAGAGATTTTTCTGGCAAGAAAGCAAACTGCCGAATTGTTCGGCTGTGACAAGCTGGAAAATGTCATCTTTACGCTCAACTGTACGGCGGCACTCAATACGGTGATGCAGGGGATACTCAAAAGCGGCGACCATGCCATCGTATCCTCTTTGGAGCATAATGCCGTCATGCGTCCGTTGGAGAAGCTCAGAGAGAAAGGTGTTTCCTATACAGTGGCAGAGGTCTTTCCCTGCGACAATGACAAAACGGTGGATTCTTTCCGCAAGGCAATCAATGCCCGTACCAAGCTGGTTATTTGCACCCATGCGTCCAATGTATGGGGTATACGCCTGCCCATTGAGCGGCTGTCGGCACTGTGTCATGAATACGGGATACTGTTTGCAGTAGATGCGGCACAGACGGCGGGTGTTGTGCCGATTGACGTGAAATGCGGCATTGACTTTCTCTGCACGGCGGGGCATAAGGGACTTTACGGCCCCATGGGAACAGGTGTGTTGGTGGTATCAGGGGAGGTACTTCCCGATACACTCGTGCAGGGCGGTACCGGCAGTAATTCCATGTCCTACGAGCAGCCGGAGGAGCTTCCCGACCGTTTTGAAAGCGGTACGCCCAATTACAGCGGTATTGTCGGACTGCGTGCCGGAATTGGTTTTGTTTCGTCCAAAACACCCGAAAAAATTGCCATGCATGAACACACTTTGATACGGTACCTGTATCGGGAGCTTGCCAAAAGGGACAATATTCTTCTTTATACCCCCGAACCCACTGAGGAATATTTTGTACCGATTCTGTCATTCAACGTCAGGGACAAGGACAGTGAAGCCGTATCGGCATACCTTAACAAAAAGGGCATTGCCGTCAGAGCCGGTCTGCATTGCAGTCCTGCCGCTCATCAGATGATGGGGACACTCTCCACAGGAGCAGTCAGAGTATCACCCTCTGTATTTACGAAAATGGCGGAGATGGACTATTTTCTGTCTGCCATCCGCAGCATATAAGAAGCGGTACGGATTTATGAAAAATCCGTACCGTTATTTTTGGCATATTTCCATGCAAGGATTCGCATGACCGCATGGTCAAGCAGGCTTTCGTCCAGTGTACCGTCTTTTACCGCTTCCTTGACAGAGGTCACGGCTTCTTCCAACATGGTATCTCCGATGGTGAGCATATCATTGCCTGCCAAAATCGCCGCTACGGCAGGAGATGTACCGTTGGTATACGCGGTGATAGCGTCCATTTCCAAATCGTCTGTCACGACAATGCCGGTGAATCCCAGTGTATCACGCAGGATCTCATGCACCTTGGGAGAAAGGGAAGCAGGCTTGGTATCGTCCATGCAGTTGACAATGTTATGGCTGACCATGACCAGATGGGCATTTTCGGCAATACCTGCCTCAAACGGTTTGAAATCGGTGGTTGCAAAGGTTTCATAGGCTCTTTCATCAATGGCAATGCCTGTATGGGTATCGACATTGTTGCCATAACCGGGAAAGTGCTTCAAGGTGGCAGATACACTGTTTTCCTGTGCTGTGCGGACAAATTCCCTGACAAATTCACATACGGTATCCGTATCCTGACCGATGGAACGGTAGTACATGAAATCTTCTTCGTTCAGGGATATATCGCAGACAGGGGCAAAGTTGACATCAATATGGAATGATTGCAGCATTTCAGCTAAAGCCTTGGCATTTTCTTTGATGGCAGTCATGCCGCCCTCGCTGAAAATATCCCTCGGTGAAGCAAATTCCTTGTCATACAGGGCAGGTTTACTGCTGATTCTGACCACATCGCCGCCTTCCTCGTCAACGGCAATCGTCATGGGAATCTTCTGGGAATGTATGTAAGAAAGGATATTTTCCGTCACTTCTTCCTTGGAGCGATCTTCAAAATCCCGTCCGAACAGTACATAACCGCCTAAATGGTACTGCTGTGCCATGGCAACGGCATCTCCATCAGGACAGCGTGCATAGAGCATTTGTCCGATTTTTTCGTCCAGTGACATGGTGAGCATGGTTTCATATGCCTTTTCATAATATTCCGAAAACAGTCCTTCGTCCTGCCAGTCTTGGGGAACGGGGCTTTCCGATACTTCCTCCATGCTTGGCTCGGCAGAGGATTCCTGTACCGTGCTTTGTTGTACGGGGGTGTCGGTACAGGAGCAAAGACACAACAGACAGGTAAGTAACAGTATACATTTTTTCATCTTGCATTTTCTCCTTCAAAAATCGTATCAATGACATTCAGCCCCATGGCTTTGGCAGCGTGCAGAGCCGTTTCCATAGAGCTGTCCCAGACTTGTTCGGGAGTATGGCAGTCGGAACCGACAATGACACGGATATTCGTATCGCTGACCATCTCCCAGAAACGCCTGTCGGGATAGGTCAGGGGTTCACGGCGATAGCCGTTGGCATTGAATTCCAGTACCATGTTCTGTTCTGCCGCACACGCAATCATCATTTCGGCAGCTTTTTGACAGTTGTTGTCCCATGCAAAGCCGTTAATCATCATCACATCAGGGTGTGCCACGAAGGCAAACCAGCCTGTCTGTATCGCTTCACACACGGCACAGGCATAATCAAGATAATCCTGTGTTGATTTTGCCGAAAAGATAGTGCGTCTTTCCCCATCGGGCATGAGGTAAAAATGCTCTCCCAGTGCCAGATAGTCCAGTCTGCCGAGCAGGGTCTGATAGTAATCACGATAGGTGGGCAGGTATTCGATTTCCAGCCCCTTGAACAGCCGCAGGGGATAGGATTCTTTCAGGGAGTCGATGGCGGCAAGATAGTCGTCCAGTTCCGAAAACGGCATTCGATATCCGAAATCCGTATCGGGAAAGGGGGCATGGTCGGAAAATCCCAATTGTGAAAGTCCTGCGGAAACAGCGGCTTTGACATAATCCTCCTCCGTGCCGAATGCGTGGAAGCATCGTTGTGTGTGGGTATGAAAATTCGCTTTCAAACAATTCCCTCCTGTTCTTCACAGAGTGACATACTCCCCCACCTATAGAGGTGGGGGCTTCTCGCTCAAGTACGGCAACCCGTACAGTTGGGGCGAGCTATCCCCGTGTG